>DAOUQU010000023.1 GCA_030625445.1 Gammaproteobacteria bacterium | reverse complement strand
TGTAACATCTCAATAACTCCGTGTATGTGAGTAAAATGCTATCGCATTTCTATCGTGGTCAGACGACCACTCCTACATCTGGTGCGACATAGATGTGTAGGAGCGGTCTTCTGACCGCGATCACGCACGGGGTTATTGAGAAGTTACTTTTGCTTTAGTTTTACTGTGCTGCTGTATGAAAATCTTGATCAGTAATGATGATGGCTATCAGTCGCCGGGAATCGCTGCGCTGGCAAACGCGCTGCAGCAGTTTTCCGAGGTGACGGTAATTGCTCCGGATCGCGACCGCAGCGGCGCTTCCAACTCTCTGACGCTGGAAAACCCGATTCGCGCCAGGCAGCATGAAAACGGCTTTATCAGTGTCAACGGCACGCCGACCGACTGTGTGCATGTTGCCATTACCGGTTTGCTTGAAGAGGAGCCTGACATGGTCGTCGCCGGCATCAATAACGGCGCTAATATGGGTGATGATGTCCTCTATTCCGGCACTGTTGCAGCAGCGACCGAAGGGCGTTTTCTGGGGCTTCCGGCAATGGCCATATCGATCAACTCCTTCTCTCCACAACATCTTGAGAGTGCAGCCAGGGCGGCGCTTGAACTGGTGCAGCGTCTCTCTGATCCTTCCCTGACAACAGAGATGATTCTCAATGTGAATGTTCCTGATTTGCCCTGGAGTGAGATCAAGGGGTATCAGTCGACACGCCTGGGACATCGTCACAAGGCGGAGCCTGTCTACAAGGAGCGAGACCCGCGAGGTCATCCGATCTACTGGGTAGGTCCACCGGGTGCAGAGCAGGATGCCGGGCCGGGCACCGATTTTTATGCCGTGCGCAGTGGTTATGTCTCGGTCACACCGCTGAAGGTTGATCTGACAAACCACCAGCAGCTGCAGCAGACGGCAGCATGGTTGAAGGATATCTGAGATGGCGAATCCGGATTTTAGCGGCATCGGCATGACATCGCAGCGAACCAGGGATCGCATGATCAGCCGCTTGAAAGAGCAGGGCATAAAGGATCAGCGGGTGTTGAGTGTGATGCGTGAAATTCCGCGTCACTGTTTTGTCGAAGAGGCGCTCGCTTCCCGTGCCTATGAAGATACGGCGCTTCCCTTAGGTCATGGGCAGACAATTTCGCAGCCCTATATTGTGGCGCGTATGACTGAAGTGCTGCTGCAAACACAGCCGATGGAGCAGGTTCTGGAGGTGGGAACGGGGTCTGGTTACCAGGCGGCGATTTTATCCAGGCTGGTGCGGCGTCTGCAGAGTGTCGAACGCATCAGGGCCTTGAGTGACCAGGCACGCCACCGTTTTCGACAGCTCAAGCTGCGCAATATTCGTCTCAGGCACAGTGACGGCGGCATGGGAATGCCGGAGTATGCGCCCTATGACGGCATTATTGTGACCGCTGCGCCTGAGGGTATACCGCGTGCACTGGTGGATCAATTGCGCCCGGGTGGAGTGATTGTCATGCCGATTGGCGACAGTAAAGAGCAAATTTTAATCCGTGTCATACGTACAGAGGATGGTTATGAAAAAGAGTTTCTTGAGCGCGTCTCATTTGTTCCACTGCTTGGTGGAGTAACATAGATGTCAGTGTTCTCCTCTCTCTATGACAAGGTTTTGAGTTGGTCCCGTCATCCTCATGCCCCCTGGTATCTTGGCGGCCTGAGTTTTGCAGAGTCCTCGTTTTTTCCGATCCCACCGGATGTGATGCTGGCTCCAATGAGCCTCGCCACTCCGAATCGTGCGCTCTGGTACGCTTTTTTGACAACGATTGCATCAGTGGCCGGAGGTATTGCCGGGTACCTGATTGGCGTGACGCTGTTCGAAGTGATCGAGCCCTGGCTGCAGCAGAGCGGCTATTATGAGAAATACCTGACTGCAAAGTCATGGTTTGACGAGTGGGGCTTCTGGGCGATTTTTCTGGCCGGATTCTCACCGATTCCCTACAAGGTATTCACCATCACGGCCGGCGCTATTGCTATGTCCTTTGCTCCCTTTGTACTGGCATCCTTTATCGGGCGTGGAGCACGCTTTTTTCTGGTGGCAACGCTGATGGCCTGGGGTGGCGAGAAGATGGAGGCGAAACTGCGTCACTATATCGACTGGATCGGCTGGGGAGCGGTTGCATTGATCGCTGCAGTTGTTATCGTGGTGAAGTTAACCTGATATTAAAAAAGATGAAGTTTCCTGCGGTGGTGCCGGGAGTGTTGTCGACACTGCTGATGCTGACGGCCTGCAGCAGCCGCCAGGACAAGGCGCCCTACGAAAGCCGGGTTGCGGTTCCCGGAATAAGCTCAGCGTCTGAATCCCGGTCAGTCAAATCCCGTGAACAGCACGATGAGATAAACTTGTCGTCAAACTCCGTTAAGATTGAGCAGAAGCAGCTGCAGACTCTGCAACAGAATAGTCACGCATCAGACTCTGTAAAGCCGCAGCATACGCAGCAACAGCAAGCTGAGACAGCCAAACAGGCTGAACAGATCAAGCAGTCGGTCATGGCAAAGATGGAGGAGAGCAGCGAGAGTCGCACTTTTCCGCCTGATGCAAAGCTGCGCTGGAAGTGGCCGGTCAAGGGGAAGGTCGTACAGTCATATCGACCATCGGACCCGGGCAGACGCGGAATTTTGATCAGTGGTGTGGAAGGAGAGGGAGTCTCGGCAACGGAATCGGGAGAGGTTGTATATAGTGATGATGGACTGACAGGCTATGGTCAGCTTATTATCATCAAACATAATAAAAGTTATCTGAGTGTTTATGCGCACAATCACAAGCGCCTGGTAAAAACGGGGGAGTGGGTAAGTCGTGGAGCACAGATAGCAACCATGGGCCGATCATCCGGTAAAGCCGTCCTGCATTTTGAAATCCGCCACAATGGAGAGGCGGAAAATCCAATGAAATATTTAGGTGATAGGTGATAAGTTTTAGGTTTTAAGTAAGACTGATTCCCACGGCCCCCTAAACTGATAAAGAATATCCATGTTGTGTCTCAAACCGTGTTAAATTACGACGTAGTAAATCAATAATAAAAAAATAATAGCTATCTGAAATAGCCAAACAATGGGGGAATGATGGAATCATCTGAGGAGAATGCTGCTTCTGATGTCGAGGCAAAGAACCGCAGCAAAGTAATGAATGAGTTCGCGCTCAAGAAGCCTCTGGCGCCAAAAAAACCTGCCGTCACTCGTGTGACATCTGAATTTGACGCCACACGTATGTATCTCAACGAGATTGGTCTCTCGACACTGCTGACAGCAGAGCAGGAGGTCGATCTGACTCGTCGCGCTCATAAGGGCGATGAAGCTGCCAGAGCGCGCATGATCGTGTGCAACCTGCGCCTGGTTGTGAAGATATCCAGACGTTATCTCAATCGCGGACTGGCGCTTCTCGATCTCATCGAAGAGGGCAACATCGGCCTGATCAGGGCCGTCGAAAAATTCAATCCCGAGCTCGGTTTCCGTTTTTCAACCTATGCAACCTGGTGGATCCGGCAAACCATCGAGCGTGCCCTGATGAATCAGACGCGCACCATTCGACTCCCTGTGCATGTAGTCAAAGAGGTGAATGTGTGTCTGCGCACGGCTCGTCAGTTGATGCAGCAGCTTGATCATGAACCGACGGCACAGGATATCGCAGATGCAACAGGAAAATCTGTTGCAGAGGTACGCCACCTGCTGGTGCTGAGTGAGCATTCTACCAGCGTGGATGCGCCTGTTGGCAAAGATATTCAGCGCCCGCTGCTGGATACCATTGCGGATATTGCCGGTGAGGATCCGACCGAGGCTTTGTTGAAAGAGGACGTTAAGGATCTTGTTGACGAGTGGCTCGGGCAGCTCACAGAGAAACAGCAGGTGGTTATCGAACGCCGCTTCGGGCTGCATGGCTACCAAGTCTCAACCCTGGAACAGGTTGCACGGGAACTCGATGTAACCAGGGAGCGGGTGCGCCAGATACAGCTTGATGCGCTGCGTCGTCTCAGGAAGGTTCTCAGAGAGCTGGGGTTCGACCATGATGAGTTGTCATCCTGACGAGTAAATCTTTTCCACTCGCTTTTTCACCACAGATGCACACAGATAAACACAGATGAAAAGATGCAAGCATAGCTGGGTTTAATCTGGTTCCCACGCTCCTCCGTGGTAAGGGAACATTAAAGTACCAGCTTCGCATACCCTCGTTCCCATGCTCCAGCGTGGGAACCAGTAAAACCCCGTTCAATTCGTGGTCAGAATATCGCTCCCACAACAACCCTAAAATACAGATCAAGAAATCCCTTATCTGTGTGTATCCGTGTGCATCTGTGGTTAAAATGGTTTTGTGGAGGCACATCCTGAAGACTTCAGAACAGCCCGGCCAGCACCAGATATCGGCCGATCTTGCCGATAGAAACCAGCAGCAGAAATAGCAAAAAGGGTGTTTTGAAAAAACCGGCGATCAATGTCAACGGGTCTCCGATGATTGGAACCCAGGCAAGCAGCAGTGACAATACTCCGTAGTGACGAAACTGCTGTGAGGCGCGTTCAATACTTTTTTCATTGAATGGAAACCAGGATCTCTGTTTCAGCTTCAGCAGGTTGAATCCCAGTATCCAGTTGATGACGGATCCGGATATATTTCCTGCAGAAGCAGCGATGAGCAGCAGGGAGGTGTCATACTCTTTGCTATGCAGCAGGGTGAGCAACACTGCTTCCGAGGAGAATGGCAGGATGGTTGCTGCGCCCAGTGCACTGAAAAAGAGTGTGACATAGCCGCCGGTCATGCAAGCACGACTGCAAGACTCAACAGGGTGTCAGAACCCGGCATGATCACTGTTGATTGACTGCTTCCTGAAAACGATCGAGTGTGAGGGAAGGGGCTTCAACAAGCACTGCTTCGAGCCCCTGCTTCAACGCCTCGAGGTTGTCGACAGCACGATAGCTGGTAAAGCCCGGCTGATCGAGGCTGTGGCCCGAGCCGCTGCAGAAACCGAGAGTGTGGAGATTGACGGGCGACTCCAACAGCATCCTGCGTATGACAGCAGCAGGGTCCTCTCCCTCAGTGGCCATGCCTCCTGAAATCACAACCACGTGATACTCGCCATATCCCAGTTGACGCTCTCCCTGGCTGACCATCTCGGCATAGGCGTGGTGAATGGCTGATCGCAGTGGCGTAGCGCCACCGGGAACCATTTGAGAGAGCATTGTTGTATCGAGACTGACTTCACCCTGCAGCGGAATTATCTCCAGGATGCGGTTATTGTTAAACACGGAGACACCGATGTTGGTATCCGGCGGAACAGCGTCGAAGAATGCCGAGAGCGCATCGACAGCATCTTCCAGGTTGTTCCTGCCACCGTTGCACTCACTCTCCGCCATGCGGGCTGAGGCGTCGAGAATGACATAGTAGTTTTTTTTCAACAGATCGATTGAAGCGGAGAAGTTGTTGTCGGAATCCGTGAGCGGAGGCCAGTCGTTGCGTGTCGGCTGCTCAGCATACACAATCATGGGTGGTGGTTCGGGGGTGTTATCCACGGCCGGGTCATCATCTGACCAAAGGATCCACAGCACTGTAATGACGACAAAGACAAGGGCCAGCCGCAGCATAGCAGATCCCTTTCTGCGGGGGCTGGATGCCATGCCTCTATTGTTAAAGTGCGCCATGAGACTCCTGCTCTTCTAGAGTGAATCGGAGAGTGATGCTTCAGTTTCAACCTGAAGAATGTGGAATTCAATGCGCATGCTGTCAAGCCGCTCTTTGTCGGTTACTGGAGCACAGGGATCACTGCTGCAAATCCCGCTTTTCGGTTTGGCAATGCCCTGACCGACCACTGCAAACTGATTCTGGTTGAGTGTAACACCGTGGCTCAGCGCGTAGTTGACGAGGCTGTTCCGTACTGCAACCGAGCGTGACAGGCTGAGGTTTTTGGCGGACTGTTTGATGTGTCCGAGAAGCAGCGGGCTCTCACCACTGTTCTTTTTTCTCAAGTACCCAAGCGGGTCGCTATGCCCCTCGATTGTGACCAGGGCGCCCCCATAGGTTGATGTAAATTCAACTACCTTTTGGAAAGCATCCTGGTAGAGGGTTTCAGGGAAATTCTGCTGGTTTGGCTCAAACAAGATCTCAAACGAGAATAGCTCACCCGCGTCAAGAGCCCCTTGCCGCAGCTTTTGCGCAACCGCAGAGGCAACTTGCTGCTGGTTGAATCGTGGTCCGGAGGTCGATTCGATCAGGCCCAGTCCGTCATGTAGCTGAGAATAATCCCATCCGGCGCTTTGCAGGGGGAGCTGGCTCTCGATGAGTCCCATCGCGATGAAAGCTGGTTGCATCTCATTGGTCAAGTGGACCAGGGAGCGGAGGAAAGTCGGGCTTTCGAAAAAATTGACATTGCCCTGCCAGCCGGCAAGTTCACAATCGGCATAGATATCTTCAATTTCGGCCACGGCGTTTTCATTCTCGAGCAGCAGTCGTGCAGCAGCTGTCATCAACTGCCGATAGTCGCTGCCGCGCGATTGTTTCTCGGCAACCAGTGTTTGCAGCGCTTCACCGGCTTTCATTAGAGCCTGTACAAACTGCTGTACCTCTTTACGATGCGATTGCAGGTAGTCGCTGCGCACGGCATAAACGTCGCTGATAATGCGGTTGGCGGTGCGTGTCGAAAGCAACAGCCTTGCGCCGCCTGCAATATCTCCGGCGTCGGTGGCAACGCGCGTTGTCAGCGCCAGTGCATCACGCGTGATGACGAATGCCGCATCGACATCATCCTGCTGAAATGCCGCCATTGGCGAGTCTTCCGTACCTGTCAGATCCGGCAACCAGCGCAGCGAAACATCGTCGACCGTCAACCCGGCATCCCGCAGAATTTTGCTCATGAAATCGACATGCGGACCATAGGCCTGCAATGCGATGGTCTTGCCCTTGAGGCTCTTGACCAGGCCAATGCCTGGTTTAACGACCAGGGCGGCGCCTCCAGTCGACCAGCTCATTTGGTAGATGATCACCGGCCTGGTGCGAGGGTCCTGCGACAGCGCCTCGGCTGCCATGTTGATCATGCCGATCGTGCCACGCAGGTAGGGCGATTTTCCTGACAGGTAGCTTTTTAGCTGGATGGGGAAGATCTCTTCACGCACAAGCTGAAAATCCAGTTTCGCTGTGTTGAAGCGGCTTCCGGGCTGGGTGAGCGCCTCAGCGCCATTGGCGAGAATGGTGGCAATATCAGCGCAGCGTGAATTCACTGGTAGTCGTATGCGCTCACCCTTTTTGACTGTTTCAACGGCAGTACCAGCGACGATCCTGCTCAACGGTTCAGGATTGAGATATTGCGGCGCGGCTACAGCGGGCAGCGCCCACAGGGTGAGTGCTGCGACGAGAAGCAGATGTATGGAACGGGTCATCGGTTCCTTCGTATTGAATGATGGCTTGTAGCGCCGCGTATCCTGCCATAATTCGTATCTGCTGTACATTGGCAGAGTGAATAAATTGCTTCATCATTGCCTGTGCGCGCCGTTGAGACAAGGCGGCTAATGCAAAAGCGGGGGATAAGCCGGGCGATCAGAGAGTTGCTTTTGATCTGTCAATAGGTGTCCCAGTCTCGACTCTGCACGATCCAACGCTTCAAATGCGCGCGGATGCACCGGCTCTTCTCTGAAATCCTGCCACTCAGCCACAAAGTTTGACCAGAAATTAATTTCTGCACGCAACTCCTCTTCCGTTTGTTCTATCAGTATGCTCATGATTCTATGCTTCCCGGGTGTTTCATTTCTTTTCTGAAAACCCTTGTTGAAAATTAACATGCGTAGAGTCTAGCCGTATTACAGCAGTTGCCCGTTAACAATTCGCGACAAACCGTTGGCTCTGCCTATTATTTTTCTAGTTTTTGTCATATCTTCTCGGCTGTTTTTTGATAATTGACAAAATTTGAATCACAAATCTTGGGTATACTCCGCATTTGATTGAACTAGCCGCAGCGATAAGGTTTATGAATTGGCAACCTGTTCCACATCTCGATTTTTCAGATATACGTTATGAGCATGCTGATGGAGTCGCAAAGATCACCATCAATCGCCCTGAGGTGCGTAATGCATTTCGTCCGGAAACCGTGAGCGAAATGATCGATGCATTTCGTCATGCCCACATGGCTGAAGAGATCGGTGTAATCATTCTTACCGGCGCTGGCGACAAGGCATTCTGCTCAGGAGGCGATCAGAAAGTACGCGGCGAACAGGGAGGGTATAAAGACACGCAGGGTGTTCAACACCTGAATGTGCTGGAGTTGCAGCGTCAGATCAGGAGTCTGCCGAAGCCCGTCATCGCCATGGTTGCCGGCTACGCGATCGGCGGTGGACACGTTCTGCATCTGGTGTGTGATCTGACCATTGCTGCAGAGAACGCCGTATTTGGACAGACAGGCCCCAGGGTTGGCAGCTTTGATGCCGGTCTCGGTTCATCGATACTGGCTCGCACAGTAGGTCAGAAAAAAGCCAAGGAGATCTGGTTCCTGTGCCGTCAGTATGATGCGCACAGCGCTTTGCAGATGGGACTGGTGAACATTGTAGTGCCGCTCAAGGATCTGGAGCAGGAGACATTGAGCTGGTGCCGTCAAATCCTGCAGCACTCTCCCACTGCACTGCGTGTTCTGAAAGCGGCCTTTAATGCCGACACCGATGGCGCCGCAGGGATTCAGGAGCTGGCCGGCAACGCCACCGCGCTCTTTTATATGACAGAGGAGGCACAGGAGGGACGTGACGCCTTTGTCGAAAAACGCACTCCTGACTTCAGCCGCTTTCCCCGCCGCCCATGAACATATTGACCGCGAAACTGCACGGACAATGAATAGAGCAGCAGCCTGGCTGTCGGCAATACGCCCCAAAACATTGAGCATGGCCGTTATTCCGGTTGTCGTCGCCACGGCTTTGGCATGGCGGCAGCATGCGGTCATTGACTGGCTTGTTTTTGCAATGACCCTGCTGGCGGCAGTGATGATTCAGATCGGGACCAATCTGCATAACGACGCCTCCGATTTTGAACGCGGCGCAGATACGCAGCAGCGTTTGGGGCCGGCGCGTGCAACGGCGCAGGGATGGCTTTTGGCAAGCCAGGTCAAAAGGGGATCCCTGCTCGCATTTGTCACAGCTTTTGCCGCCGGCATCTATCTTGTTACTATTGGCGGCTGGCCGATTCTGCTGCTGGGAATTGCTGCGCTTGTTTCCGGAGCTGCGTATTCTGGCGGGCCCTGGCCGCTCTCCTACACAAGTTTCAGTGAACTCTTTGTCTACCTCTTTTTTGGCGTCGCTGCAGTCATGGGGAGTTATTATCTGCAGACGCTTGAACTGCACTGGATGGCTTTTACAATCGGCAGCGCGCTCGGGATGCTTGCTGCAGCGGTGCTGGTGGTCAATAACACCCGTGACCATGACGCAGACCAACGTGCAGGGCGGCGCACCCTGGCGGTGCGCTTTGGTACAGGGTTCTCGTGCATCGAATACCTGCTGCTGTTGCTGCTTCCCTTTCTGTTGCCGTTTCTCATGCCGGGTGCATCGACTCGCTGGCTGCCATTGCTGCTGCTTCCGTGGGCAGTGGTCCTGATCCTGCGTTTTTTCCGCCAGCCGCATGGGGTCGAGATGAATACAATACTGGTGCAGACAGCACAACTGCAGCTGCTGTTTGGCGTGCTGGTTACGCTGGGATTGTTATTGTGAAAATTTGACATGTGCATTAAATGAGCATACATTGATTGACAATCAATGCATATGGGGGCGAAATGAGAACGACATTGAATATTGACGATGAGTTGCTTGCAGAAGCCCGGCTGCTCACGGGTATCAAGGAAAAAACGGCTATTGTTCGCAACGGCCTGCAGGCACTTATTGAACGCGAAAGCAGCAGACGTCTTGCCTCTCTCGGAGGGAGTGAGCCGAATATAGAAGAGGTACCCCGACGGCAATCAGAAAACCGTTCATGATTCTGGTTGACACATCCGTCTGGATTGACCATCTGCGCAAAGGGGATGAAGTCCTGGTGTCATTGCTGAACAGCTCCGGGGTCTTTACCCATCCTTTTATCATCGGAGAACTGGCCTGCGGAAACCTCAAAAATCGTGACACATTTCTCTCTTTAATAAAAAATTTACCTGCCACCCCATTGGTCAGAGATGATGAGGTCTTGTACTTTATCGATCGCAACCATCTCATGGGAAGAGGCATCGGCTATATTGACGTACATCTCCTTGCATCTCTTGCTTTAAGCAAACATAGTTTTCTATGGACGCATGATAAACGGCTTGCCATCCTGGCCGCAGAGTTGGGTATGGCTTTTCATGAATCTGTGGAGTGATTTGACACATAGCGCGGGCAGTACTGCCCCTGAAATTGTGAAAATCCAGTTGCTTCCATACTCACTTCCATTCTCAACCCCCTGGCATACGGCGCAGGGAGTGTTGCACTTCCGCGATGGATGGCTGGTGAAAATTCGCATGGCGGACGGCATGACGGGGTGGGGCGATTGTGCGCCTCTCTCCTGGATGGAAACAGAGCAGACCTCTGCAGCAGACAGCGATTTGCAGCGGCTTCAGAGTCAACTGGCCGGCCTTGATCCTCAACAGGCATTACAGCGGCTGGAGGGCATAGAAGAGATATCGTCCGCCGCCCTGTTTGCCTTTGAAACGGCCCTGCTCGATCTGTTGTCACAACAGCAATCGCTCCCATTATCCCGCTTGCTCAATCCGCAGGCTGCGCCCATGGTCGAGGTCAATGCTGCCGTCGGCGCCATCACACAGCTCTCTGATATCCAGATTATGCGTGCAGTGGATGCAGGAATGAGGGTGCTCAAACTCAAGGCGGGTGTTGCAGGGGTGCAGGAAGAGATCACCAGGCTGCAGCAAATCGCCGCTCAGCTTCCTGAAGGCGTCAGGCTGCGTATCGACGCCAACCAGGCCTGGACGATGGATGATGCATTGTCCTTTTTTCAGGAAAGCGAAAAGCTGCCGATTGAATCTGTAGAGGAGCCACTGCGAAACCCCGATATCGAAGCGTGGCAAAGCCTGGCTGAATGCACCCGCATACCGCTGGCCGCAGATGAGTCATTGCTGAACACTGATCTTGAGACGCTGCTGGAGAGTGGCGGCATCAGCCGTGTGGTTCTCAAGCCGGCCATGCTTGGCGGCTTGCATCAATGTATGGTGCTTTCTCAAAAAGCTGCTGCTGCCGGTGTTGACAGCGTTGTCACCACGACACTGGAGAGCGCTGTAGGTGTATGGGCATGCGTTCATCTGGCGGCGGCAGTTGATCCCATGCAGCAAACCGCACATGGTCTTGCAACGTCATCATGGTTTTCTGAAAATATTGGCAAGCCGCCGGAAATTGAAAACGGGAAAATCCTGTTGCCTGAAAAGCAGGGTGTGACGTATTCAGGGTGCGCCAATCGTGACCCCTCATCCTCTCTTTCTCCCCAGGGAGAAGGGATGTTAACGCTCAAAACCTATAGGAATGGATAACAACATGAAAACTTTTGACTACCATTTCTGTGTGCCGATGCACCATGTTGATCATGCAGGGGTGCTTTTTTTCGCCAATCTTTTTCTCCATGCTCATGACGCATGGGAAGCCTTCATGCGCAGCCTGGATGTCGATCTGGCGCAGCTGATTGAAAACGGACAATGGCGTATTCCAATCGTGCATACAGAGGCTGACTACACGCAGCCGATGCGTCATGGTGATGATGTGGATATCCGGCTGCAGATAGAACGCCTCGGACGATCCTCGAT
>DAOUQU010000008.1 GCA_030625445.1 Gammaproteobacteria bacterium | reverse complement strand
CCGCAGGCTTTTTTAGCCCATGCTGCGTCCATGAAGTCGGCGCTGGCGACAGCGGGAATGGAGGTGATTGCCAGTGCAATAATCAGTTTTTTAATCATTTTATAGTCTCTTTATGGTGGTGGGGATAAAAAACCCGCGCAGTGCGCGGGTCGTTCGTGTTGCCGTTATGTTACAGCTTCCAGTTGAGGCTGAGGCCAATGGAGTTCTGATACATGCTTGATGTCAAAGCTGCATCTGAAGGGTTTAAACCTGGGGCTGCAGCCAATCTTGGATCATAGCCTGCTGTGTGCGATTTATCGAAGGCATGCATATAGGAGCCGGTAATCGAGAAATCCTCGTTGATCGCCTTGGTAAAACCAAGCGTCAGATGGTGCTCGACGGTTGCCGGGACGATGGTGCTGACAAAACCGTCAGCAGGATTACCTTCAGGCAGCGGGTTTTCAGCATAGTTATAACCGGCGCGCAGGGTCAGGTCGTCGCTATATTTGTAGACGAAGCCCAGTTTGAAGATGGTCTGGTCATCCCAGCCAAAACCACCGACATTGGTTGACATCCCAATGATGCCTGAATCGTCACTATAGTTGATCCAGTTGACGTCGAAGAGGATGTCCAACTGCTCGGTGGCATTGATGGCGATGCCGACGCCGCCGGTGGCTGGAATGTCCAGATGACCATCATCAGCAGCAAGCGCACCCGCATATTCATCCATCTTGCTCATGGAGATCCTGCTTTGATAGGTGGCGCCGAGGGTTATGTAGTCGTTGATGCGCCCCTGCCAACCAATTTTTCCGCCAACGCCCCATGAGCTTACATGGCCTGCATCATTCATGGCTCCGAAAGCCTGATTGATCAGTTCCAGGGATTGCCATGCGACGATCAGACTCACGCCAACGGCATGGTTTTCGTTGAGCTTATAGGAGGCTGTCGGCATGAAGAAAGCCTGCAGCAGGTCGATTTTCGCGGTGGTGTTATCACCAGGGTTAACCCAGGGTATGCTTGGGTCAAATGCCATAGCCTGAATCTGGGGATGGCGACTGTAGGTGGCATTCATGCCGCCGTTGCCGAATGCGGAGACGCCAAATGACCAGGCGCTGCCGTTTGGCATGTCCATGTTGTAGCCGCCCTCTGGGACGAGGAATGAGCTGGGTGTGTTGCCATCAACTTCACCATCAAGACCAAAGAAGCCCCACATGGGACCATCGGCTTCAAGGCTGCGATCGGGGATAAAAATCTCCAGTCCGCCATCTGCGCGGTTGCCGATAAAGGACATGCCGGCAGGGTTGGTGCCTGCAGCAAGAGAGTCCTGTGGATAGGCGATACCGGCGCCGCCGGAACCCTTGGCGCTTTGACCGATGCCATGCACGAACATGCCGTTGGTTGCAAAAGCGGGGGCAGAGAGAGCCATGGTGAGGCCTGCTGCGATCATCGTTTTTTTCATGTTGTTACTCCGATACATGATGGAAGCTCCTGATTTTTCAGTATACTTCGTGAAAGAATTGTTTTTATGTGTGTGGAATCATGCCTATCATATTGATTTTTGTCAAATAAATTGGCGGGTTTTTTTTGATTGGGAGATTACTTCAGTCAATATAGTGTGTTATTTCACTTTTTTAGCAACCAATACCGCTGTTGATATGATTGTTCTATAATGAAGATACAGTTGGTAGTCAGAATTTCACCGCTAATTTTAAACTCCAGGATATTGAGTCGCAACATGAAACGATTAACGCTATTCGCTCTACAGGTCATACTCCTCTCTCTGCTGTTCCATCAAACTGCGTTGGCGAAGTACGGTGAGCGCTACTGTGGTCAGGCGGGCTACTCCTGTGTCAACATAAAAAAAGGGGATAGTTGGGAAAAGCTTTTTCCTGATGAGACTCAGCGGAATATTGTCAAAAAACTCAACAGGATGAATACGCGCCTCCGTGCTGGCAATACCATTGCGGTGCCGGAGAATCTGCAAAACCTGTCGCTGATGGAGATCTCTCCGTTTGAACAGAGGATCAGGCCGGGAGAGGGTACACGCCTCGTCATTGAGCAGTCCGAGCTCGCCTGGGGCGCCTATGGTGCAGATGGCAAGCTGCAAAACTGGGGCCCTATGTCTGGAGGAAAGGCGTATTGCAAGGATGTGAAATCTGCCTGCACAACGATTCCGGGCAATTTCAGAGTCTACAGAAAAGGCGGCGCCGACTGTAAATCAAAAAAATTCCCCATCGGCAAGGGTGGCGCCAAGATGCCCTATTGCATGTTCTATAAAGGGGGATATGCCCTGCATGGCTCTTACAAGGTCCCCGGCTACAATGCGAGCCACGGGTGCGTACGTGTGCCCGTTGATGATGCCCGCTGGCTCTACAAAAACTTTGTCACCATCGGCGGCACCTCGGTCATCATTGACCAGGGGCTACCCGGGGCCTGGACGGATGCAGATGAGAAGAGAAGGCTTGCCGAGGAGCGGAGAAAGCTGAAAGAGGAGCGGAAAAAGGTGAGAAAAGAGCAGCGCAGAGCAGAAAGAAAATCATTTTTCTCCTGGCATTAATCTTGGCGGCATTTGTCGAATGACACTGAATTCAGTAACTTCTCAATAATCCTGAACGCTATCAAACAATGCGCGGAGTATTGGGAAATTACTGATTTCAGCCGGACTGAGGACGCTATTATCGTGCAGCTATGTAACTTTTTGCCTGCACACTCATGCACAGTTTGACTGTATCGCTGACCATCAAAGTCATTGAATCCATGCCAAAATCTGCGCGCTTGATGGAGGTGGTAATCTTGACCAGGATGATATCGCTGTTGCCAACCTTGTTCCCTTTGATGTCACTCAGCAGCACATTGAAAGTGACCGGCTTTGTGACACCATGAAGCGTGAGATTACCCCTCAGGACACCTTTTGTTTCGCTTTTCCATTCAAAACCGGTGCTGACAAAAAGAATTTCCGGGTAGCGCTCGACATCAAAAAATGTTTCACTCTTGATGGTTTTTTCAACCAGGGTGCTTGAGGTTGATACGCTGGCCGTCTTGATAGCGAGCAGTGCCTGACCACTATTGTCAGCACTGGTCTCCAGGGCGATTCCGCCCTTGATATCCTTGAAACTCCCCTTTATCTGCTGAAACTTGCTGTCAATACAGAATCCCACCTCGGAAGTTGCCGGTTGAATGCGGTAGAGATTGCCAATTTTCGCTGCCTTGAGCATAACGGCAAGCACAGATTGCTTAACCTTGCCGTCACGGAAAGGGGTGCAAAGTTGCTGATCCGCAGCTGCAGTCGTTGATATCCCGCTGATCAGCAGCAGGGTCGTGAGCAATAAACGTATAACAAGATTTCCAGTATTCATGTGGAACTCCGGACATGAAGTATTAGAATATGCTGATATACTCACCCGATTCAATCTTTAAGTCAACATGATATTTCTCAAAAAATGCTTAAAAGACAGTTAAATATAGTTATTTTATTATTGTTGACGTGAGGAGTATTTGTTGTTAAAGCATTCGATTTGCTGAATTGCAATGCGGCTACAACTCAAACGCCACGTACAGGGAAGCAGGGTTGGGACCTGATTTTTTTACCACAGATGCACACTGATAAACATAGATATAAGAGATGTTTTCATATTCATATCTGTGTGCATCTGTGTCTATCTGTGGTTAATTTATCTCTTATCCCCCTGTGAATTCCAAACCACGGCTTTCTGCGTGGATTCATTCAGGGATATTCTTCGGATAATCGAATAGCAGCATCTCGCCGGCGGCGTCACTCACATCCTGCCAGCGATCGACCGAAAAGCCCAGGACCACGATGCCGCAGGTGGGGATATTCAATATGCCGGCCTGCGCCAGCTGTTCGACCAGATCTGTCAGGCCGGGATTGTGCCCGACCAGCATGACATGATGAAGAGATGCGTCAAAATCCCGGATCACATCGAGCAGCTGATCACTGTACGCATGAAAAATCCTGTCATCAGTGATGATCTCTGCTGGTTGAAAACCAAGTGCTGACGCAACCACTTCTGCGGTTGTCAACGCTCGCACAGCAGGACTGGAAACGATGATCTGTGGTCGAATATGTTGTGCGGCCAGGCGGCTTCCCATTCGTGGTGCATCACGCTCTCCACGCTTGTTGAGCGGGCGCTTAAAATCTGCAAGCCCCGGATGATTCCAGCTGGATTTGGCATGGCGAACGAGAGTCAGGGTTTTCATGATGAAAAGGAGAGTTGTGAATTTATGACTCCTATTCTATGCGGGATTGAGCAGATACCGTGAAAAGTTTTGACTACGATCATCAAGATTGAGAATAAATGTAGTAGTATCCATTTATACAACCGAATGAAGATGCCGTTATGAAAAAACTATACGCTATGTTTTTGTTGCTCGGGTTGCTCTTCAGCACCTCCAGTTCGTGGGCTGACAGAGCCCTTGTCGAGCGCGGACACTATATCTTCGATGCGGCAGGCTGCGGTTCCTGTCACGCGGGTGTAAAACCACTGGCAGGCGGACGTCCCATTGAAACGCCGTTCGGTACTTTTTACTCTCCCAATATTACGCCGGACAAAAAATATGGCATCGGCGCCTGGAGTGAAGAGGATTTTGTACGCGCCCTGCGTCATGGAAGAAAGCCGAATAATCAACATCTTTTTCCCGCCTTTCCATACACTTCATTTACCGGCATGACGCGCGCTGATATGGCTGCCCTGTACGCCTATTTGATGACGCAGCCAGCCTATCCTGTAAAAAACAGACCACATGATCTGCGGCCGCTTTTCAGATCGCGTGCGATGGTTGGACAGTGGAAAATTGCCAATTTCAGACAAGGCTCCTTCAAACCGGATCGCTCAAAATCTAAAGAGTGGAACCGCGGCGCCTACCTGGCGAATGCGCTGGGACACTGCGGCGAGTGCCATACCCCGCGAGGCGTGTTTGGCGGCATGAATAGATCCCGTCTCATGGCCGGCAACCGCAAGGGGCCTGGAGATATACCTGTCCCAAATATCACCCCCGATAAGAACACAGGGACTGGCCTGTGGAAACTTCATGACCTGTTCAATTTTTTTGACAGGGGAGTAAAGCCGGATGGTTCTTCTGTATCAGGCCGTATGGCGGAGGTGCTTGGCAGCAGCAGCATGCGTTTAACGGCTGCTGACAAGCGGGCAATTGCCGTCTATCTGAAGTCCCTGCTCCCAATTCGCAATGATGTCTCTACAGAATACAATCCCTTTACCGGGAGTGGTCATTAATCCGAGTCTGGATGGTTGGTTTACTGAAAGGAGAGACAAAAAACAAAGCCACCGAAATGGTGGCTTTGCTGCGCGATATGAATGGAGTCAGCCATTACGCGTGGTACTTTTTCGCCTTTACGCTCATGCAAAGTTTGACTGCGTCATTCACCATGCCTGAGAAATTTCCCATTCCATAATCAGAGCGCTTGATGGTCGTTGTCGCCCTGACCATGATGACCTCTTCGTTTTGCGCTGATTTTCCTCCGGCGCCAGTCAGTTCGACATCGAAACGTACGGATTTTGTCACACCGTGCAGTGTCAGTTTACCTTTCAAAACCGCTTTGGTGGGGCTTGCCCACTCGACGCCTGTGCTGACGAAGAGGATTTCCGGATACTTCTCGACATCGAAGAAATCTTCGCCCTTGATCACATTTTTGACCAGAAGGCTCCCGGTTTGGAGGCTCCTGGTATTGATAACGATAACAGCCTGCCCACTGTCGGCCTGTTTTTGATTCAGGGCAATTCCCCCGCGAACATCCTTGAAGCTTCCCTCGACATTCTTGATTTTGCTGTCAACGCAAAAGCGGATCTGCGAGGTCGAGGTCTGGACACGATACATGTGGCCGTTTTCCGCTGCCTTCAGTAGTGTTGCGAGTACGGACTTCTCGATTTTGCCGTTCTCGAAGAGTGAACATGATTTGCCTGCAGCAGATGCCGCAACAGCAACGCCGGATAAAGCATTTACAAGCAGCATCCCTGCAAGAAATGTCCTGTTAAAGAGTTTTCTGGTATTCATGATAATACCCCTGATTACTAGAATATAAGCAAATCATAATATACTAATCTACTTATGTCAAGTTGATGCAGAGAGAGAAGAGAAGCAGGACGGTGAATTTCTGTAGAATAGGGAGGTGATTGCAAAACTCCGTCATTCCGGCATGCTTTTAGCCGGAATCCATTTTTCTTGATCTGTAAGTGGCTGATTCTATAGATTCCGGCCTTCGCCGGAATGACGTATATTGGAATTATGCAAGTATTTCTAAGAAATATTCCGTTCATCTTCTATTGACAAAGAATATGCAGATTCAATGGTACCCGGGCCATATGTACAAGGCCGGCAAAGAGATCAGGGAAGCCCTGCCGCAGGTGGACCTGATGATTGAAGTGCTGGATGCGCGCATCCCCTTCAGCAGCGAAAACCCCATGCTGGCGGCCCTGCGCGGCAACAAACCCTGTATCAAGCTTCTGCATAAGAGTGATCTTGCCGATCCTCTGCTCACACAGCAGTGGCAGGTCTATCTTGAGCGCCAGCAAGGTGTTGACAGTGTTGCCCTGCATCGCGGAGAGGTCGATAAAATCAGAAAGCTTCCAGATTTATGCCGTGAAATGATTCCCGCCCGGGGCAGGGAGCATAAAAACATACGTACCATGATCGTCGGTATACCCAATGTCGGGAAATCTACCCTGATCAATATCCTCGCGGGAAGAAGCATTGCAAAGACCGGTAATGAGCCCGCAGTGACCAAATCACAGCAGCATATCAATCTGCGCAACGGCATCATTCTCTCTGATACGCCGGGAGTGATGTGGCCCAATGTCGAGAATAGAAACAGCGGCTATCGTCTGGCGGCGACCGGAGCAATCAAGGATACGGCCATGGAGTATGATGATGTCGCCATGTTCGCTGCAGAGTATCTTCTGCATCACTATGCTGACAATTTGCAGCAGCGTTATCAGTTTGAGCAGATGCCGCACACAGAGCTTGAACTGCTCGAGGCGATCGGCGCAAAACGCGGCTGTCTGCGCAAAGGAGGGAGAGTGGATCTGCTCAAGGCATCAAAACTCTTCATTACGGAGTTGCGCGCCGGCGTCCTGGGACGGATTACGCTGGAGACGCCCGCAATGATGGAGCAGGAGATGGCCGAAGTCGCGATTATCCGGGAGAAAAAGGCCGCAAAAAAAGCAAGGCGGCGCTCCAGGCGGTGACGGAAATTTGGAATGACGGGTCTGTTTTTTCCACAGATTCACACAGATAAATACAGAAAAAATGGTAACTATTCAGCATCTTGTCAAATGAGCTATTAAGTCGCTGCTATCAGGTATATCTAAAGGAAACGTTTGAGGCATGGATGCCGAAACGAGCCTACATGGATGTATTTACGGCGTTTTCCGGTAGATATACCTGATAGCAGTGACGCCCCCTCATGTGCTGAATACTTACAAAAAATGATGTCAGAGCATCTGTGATTATCTGTGGTTAAACATTAAATCAATGCACAATCATTTTGAGAAGTTAGTGTAAATTGAGAAGAATCAATACAGGAGAGTGAATCATGGCGCGTGAAGAGTGGAATAGTCAGCTTGGATTTCTGCTGGCAGCCGTGGGTTCTGCGATTGGACTGGGCAATATCTGGCGGTTCAGTTATCTGGCTTATGAGCATGGGGGAGGGGCGTTTTTAATCCCCTATATTATTGCCCTGCTGACGGCCGGCATACCACTGCTGATTCTTGAATATGGCATTGGCCATGAGCGTATCGGATCTGCGCCGCTGGCATATGCCAAGATCCGTAAAAATTGGGAGTGGCTCGGCTGGTGGGCAGTGCTGTTCGTCATGTTTGGCATCGTGCTCTACTACTCGGCCGTGATCTCCTGGTGTCTGAACTATTTCCTGCTCTCTTTCAACCTGGGTTGGGGAGATGATCCGGACAGCTTTTTCTTCAAGGAGTTTCTACGCGTTAGCGAATCACCATCCGAGCCGGGTGAGATCAGGACGCCAATTCTGTATGGACTGATGGTGGTGTGGCTGATCAGCTGGGCGGTCATCTACCGGGGTGTGCAACGCGGCATCGAGCTAGCCAACAAGATTCTGATGCCATTGCTGCTGCTGCTGATTACGGTGCTGGTCGTGTGGGCACTGACTCTCGAAGGCGCTATGGAGGGACTCAAGGCCTATGTGACACCTGACTTTAACAAACTCTCCAAACCGGAAGTGTGGATCGATGCCTATAGCCAGGTCTTTTTCACACTCAGCCTGGGGTTCGGCATCATGATCGCCTATGCCAGTTATCTTCCGGAGAAGGCCAATATCACACGCTATGCATTGCTGACGGCAGGCATCAACAGCGGCTTCTCCATTTTTGCCGGGATCGCGGTATTCGCCGTGCTGGGATTCATGGCGACAACCACCGGCAAGCCGATGTCGGAGGTGGTGAGCCAGAGCATCGGCCTGGCATTCGTCGCCTATCCCAAGGCGATCAGCCTGATGCCCGGCGGCAACATCTTTGGTGCCGTCTTTTTTCTCTGTCTGGTGGTGGCTGGAATCTCATCGGCTGTCTCCATTATCGAGGCCTTCATCGCGGCCCTGGTTGACAAGTTCGGGGTATCGCGCAAAAAATCAGCAACCATGATCTCGGTGCTCGGCTTTCTCGGCGCCATCATTTTTACCACCCAGGGCGGACTGCTGTGGCTGGATATCGTGGATCACTTTCTCACCCACTACGGTTTGATTATGGTGGGAATTCTCGAGTGCATCGTGGTCGGCTGGTTGTTTGGCACGGAGCGCCTGCGCCGGCATATCAACCGCGTCTCATCCTTGAATATTGGTATCTGGTGGGATCTGCTGATCAGGTTTTTTATTCCTATGATTCTTGCGCTGATCTTTATTGGCGATCTCTACACAGAGCTGCAAAAACCCTACGGTGGTTACAGCTGGACCTCGCTGGTGTTGATCGGACGTGACTGGCTGATGGTTACTCTGGCGGTGGCCTTTCTCATTGCATCCATGCCCTGGCGCACAGGACATCACAAGCTGGAGGGGCGAAGCAGTATAAAAAAGGACTGAGTCGTGAGTGCTGAGGTCTGAGTAACACCTAAGCTAAATGAAAAGTCTTTTAAAATGTCGACAATCTATTGGTGTATTGAGAGTTGCTATTTCTTAACTGCGTTCTTGACATTGATGATTTCTGACCTATTCTTACTATATAAGTACTATTACAAATCATTCTTATTATTTTTCAATCCCGTATAGAGGCGATACGGCGTACCTGTGAGTATGCCGACCTCGAAAAAAGAGGAATATATGCATGAAAATAGCGAAACGTGTTACAGGTTTGCTATTGGCGATCATGCTTCTGATAAGCGCAAATGCAGTCCATGCAGATGCCAGGCAGCAATTTCCACTTCCTGCGGGCAGCAAGGTTGGTCACTCTGTGCTTGCTTCGATGCTGGAGGCTTCAAGGGCTGACAATTATTACCAAATACAATCTAAAATTTCTGAAGTGTGGTTCAGCGTCGACAGCGTAGCCGGGATGGCAAAGGGGAAGTTTATTCACTTCAAGGGAGGGATCGCTCTGCAACCCGATGCCGCCAACAATGGCCAGGTGGTATTCGTGATCAAAAGTGACAGCGTCTCTACTTCAAATATTGCTATTGACAAGGTAGTGCGCAGTAAATCATATATGGATGTCAAGCGCTATCCGGAAATTCTGTTTGTCAGCAGCGGTTTCTCGTGGCTGAGTGAAACCAGAGGTCTCCTGAAGGGCAAACTCACTCTTCATGGTGTAACAAAAGCGGTTGCTTTCAAAGTCGAGCTGAGTGGTATCAAGAGGAACAAGGCTGGCAAAAGTGAAACCATCCTTGTCAAGATTGCAACATCCATCAGTCGCTCAAAGTTTGGTATGAAATTGATGAGCAAGGTCGTCAGCGACAGAGTGGAATTGAGTATGACTATCCGGGCAAAAAAACAGAGCAGCATCTCAAAAGATCAGCTCGTGGCTATCTCTTCTTACTCTGGTTTCAGATGAAGAGTGTTCCGATTTCATCCTCTCTATCTCATTTCAGCAGTAGGGGAAATATTGTAACGGCGACCTTGAACTTTCACCACCTGACGGAACACCATAGGTTGACTGCACGAATGTTCGGGAAGATCAACAACTGCTAGATTATTTGGATAAATTACTTCACAATGTCTATCAAAGATAAATAGACTAATAAAAAAAGGTTTCCAGTCATGCGCCTCACCCTGATACTGATTGCCAGTTTATTATTAACCTCCTGCACCATGGGCCAGATGCTGGTGCAGCCTGCACTTCCGCTGGTCGATAATAGTATTGAAAAGCTCAACCGCGAAACTGACCTGAAGGCAGCCGAGAAGACCGTAACGGGCAATCTGAAGATTCTGGATCGCATGCTCAAACTCGATCCGAAGAGCGCCCAACTGCACACCTACGCTGCGCAGGGACTCTATGGCCTTGCCTATGGCTTCAGAGAAGAGAGTCAGCCACAGAGCGCATCAGATTTGTATCTGCGCGGCATGCAGCACGGCGTCACGGCGCTGCAGCTTAACGGCGCCAACAACCTGCTCGACAGTACGATTGCGGACTTTAACAAGGAAGTCAGCGGTATGCGCAAGAGTGATGTTGCCGCCATGTTCTGGACAGCCAGCAACTGGGGGAAGTGGATTGATATGCATCGCGACGACCCCGATGCCATTGCACAACTGCCTCGTGCCACAGCATTGATGCAACGTGTCAATGAACTTGAAGATACCTTTTATTACGGCGGAGCCCATATGTTTTTTGGCGTCTATTACGGCAGCCGCTCGCCGACGATCGGCGGAAACTTCAAGAAATCCAGAGCATATTTTGATCGCGCCCGTGAAATCACCAACGGCAAGCTGCTGATTGCCGATCTTTTGCAGGCGCAATACCTTGCCCGCCAGGAGTTCAACCGGAAAGAGTTTCACCAGCTTCTCACAGGCGTTATCAACGCACCGGATGATCTCATGCCGGAACTTGGCCTGCAAAACCAGATAGCAAAACGCAAGGCCGCAGCGCTGCTTAAGAGGGAAAACGAATGGTTTTAAGATTCCTCACCCTGGTATTGCTGCTATCGGCATTGAGCGCCAATGTAAACGCCAAAACCTATGTGCTCAAATTTGCTACCTTGCTTCCGACCGGAACCTCGTGGACCAATCTGCTTGATGACTGGGCCAAGGAGGTCGAAAAGAAGAGCAAAGGCCGGCTCAAGTTGAAAATGTACCCCGGCGGCGTCATGGGAGATGAGCCCGATGTATTGCGCAAGATACGCAAAGGGCAGTTGCATGGCGGCATGTTCACCGGCTATGGCATCGGCCGTATATACTCCCCCGCGCGTGTGCTTGAAGTACCTTTTTTGTTCAAGAATACACGCGAGTCAGACTATGTCCGCAAGAAAATGATGCCGGAACTTGAGGCGGGTTTCCGGAAAAAGGGATTTGAACTGCTGGGTTGGCCGGAAGTAGGCTTCATCCACTTCTTCTCCAAACAACCGATCAAAAACCTGGATGACCTCAGGAAATCAAAAATCTGGTTGTGGCAGGGAGATCCGTTGGGCGAAGCATTTTTCAAAGCAGCGAAGATTAAACCGGTGCCGCTCTCAATCATTGACGTATACACCCAGCTGTCCGCCAGGCACGGCAGTATAGACACCATCTACACCTCAAGCTTTGGCGCCATAGCCCTGCAATGGTATTCAAAACTCAACTACGCGAGTGATTTAGCATTTACCAACGCTATCGGCGGGCTGGTCGTGAGCAACAGTTTTTACAACAAGCTGCCAAAAGATTTACAACTGCTGCTGAAGACAACGGGCAAGCGCCTGGGTGATGATATTCGCAAACAGGCGCGCAAAGAGAATAAAAGAAGCCTGGCTATTCTCAAGAAGAACGGCATCAAATTCATGTTTGGCTGGTCTGATGTCAATATGAGTGAAATGGTGAAAATTCGTGATCGTGCAGCAAAAAACCTGGAATCCTCAAACTATATTCCCGCAGCCACTTTTGCAAAAGTGAAGAGGCATCTTGCAGCCGTTCGGCGATGAGCAAAAAAATAGCAGTCAGGCAAATTCGTGATCGAAAAATTTGAACACGGCCTGGTAAAAGCTGAAAGCATCATTGCCGCTTTTAGCCTGTTTTTACTCCTTGCTCTTTCACTCGTCGAGATTTTTATGCGTAACTTTTTCGATTTCGGTTTTCCGGAAATTGAAATCATCAAACGCAACCTGCTGGTTATTTGCGGCGCCATGGGCGCGGTTATCGCCACATCAAAATTACGCCACATCAAGATCGATGCGCTTACACCGGTCATGAGCAAGCGAATGGTATCCTTGCTGAGTTGCCCGCTGTCACTCTTTTCCACGCTGATATGTGCAGTGATGAGTTATCACGGAGGCATATTCGTCATGGACGAGTGGCAATACACTCCTGAGAATGAACGCTGGACACTACCGTTCACCCTGATCTACCCGCTTGGCTTTGGCCTGCTTGCACTGCACTTCCTGCTTAACTGCCTTCACAAGAAGAGAGATGCTTAGCGCAGTCCTGATATTGGTGCTGCTTGCACTGGTCGGCGTACCTCTTTTCGTGGTGCTCGCTGGCGGCAGCCTGCTTGCCAGCAACTATGCTGATATCAGCCCCGATATCCTGATCATCGAGATGCATCGGCTGGCGTCAACGCCCAACATGATCGCCATTCCGTTGTTCACATTAGCCGGTGTGGTGATGGCGAACGGCGGTGCACCGGAGAGACTGGTCAATTTCTACCGTGCTGCACTTGGCTGGATGCCCGGCGGGCTGGCTATCGTAACCATAGGGACCTGCGCATTTTTTACATCCTATTCCGGCGCATCGGGTGTTACCATTCTGGCACTGGGTGGATTGCTCTATCCGATTCTTGTCGGCGAAGGCTACCACGAAAGATTTTCTCTCGGCCTGCTGACAACCTCCGGCTCACTGGGCCTGTTGTATGCGCCCAGCATGGCGATCATGATATACGCCATCGTTGCCGGTGTCGGAATTGACAAGATGTTTCTTGCCGGCGTCGTTCCCGGAACACTGCTCATGATCATGCTGGCAATCTACAGCATGGTGCATGGCAGCCATTTACATGTTGTAAAGCATGAGTTCGATTTCAATACACTTGTGGCTACCGCACGTGGAGCCATATGGGACATCTTTTTACCCATTGGCATCGTTTTCGGCATATTCGGCGGCTATGTCTCTATCATGGAAGCTGCAGCAGCAACAGCCGCCTACGTCATCTTTATCGAGGTTGTTGTTCACAGGAAAATTGATCTGAAAACCCGCTTCTTCGGACTGCTGGTTGAAAGCTGCATCCTGTTCGGCAGCCTGCTTATTATCCTGCTTGTTGCTCTCGGCCTGACCAACCTGATGATCGATGCACAACTGCCAATGCAGATGCTGGAAGTGCTCGAGCGGCACATCAGCAGTCCACTCCAATTCCTGTTATTGTTAAACCTGTTCCTGCTGGTGGTTGGCGCGATCATGGATATCTTCTCCGCCATTATTGTCGTGGCGCCTTTAATTATCCCCCTGGCGACGCGCTATGGGATAGACCCGGTTCATCTTGGTATTATTTTTCTTGCCAATCTTGAAATCGGATATTCCACACCGCCGCTCGGCATCAACCTCTTTATCGCCAGCCAGCGGTTCGGCAAATCGATCGTCACCCTGTTCAAATCCACGCTTCCATTCCTTGTACTGATGATTATCTGGTTGATGCTCGTTACCTACATACCCGAACTATCGCTGTGGTGGAAGTAGTTGTTTTTATCGCGGTCAAAAAACGGCCCTTGCGGGCGGGTAATTGATCTGCAGGGCGCCGTGTATTTGCCATTCCCAAATCATCCATATAGTATGATTGACGCTAAAATAGATAAAGAGAGGATCTTGCAAGCATGCTCAGACTCATATTGATTGCCACATTAGCCATGTTCACTCCTTTTGCGCTTGCTGTTGAACTTCCCAAGGCTGTCAAAGCATGCGTAAATAAGAACTCCCAGGCGACGAGTTCCGTGCAAACCATCGAACTGCGCAGCAAGGATCGTCGCGGTTACGAACAGGTTTTACGCGCCAATAGCTACGTGAAACGATCGCCTGGCGGTAAGGCTCGGATAATGATGCACTTCAATGAGCCGTTCGACATGCGCGGTGCGCGTTTCCTGATCATTGAGAAAGCACCACGCAATGATATGTACATCTACATGCCGGGATTAATGATGGTGCGCAAAATCACCTCGAAACGCATCTCCAGCTCAATTCTCGGCACCGATTTTTCTTATGAAGATTATGAGCGGCTCCACGGGATGCTCTCCGATCTCAGGTCCGAACAAGCTGCAGACGCAAAGATTGGCAAACGCCGGGTCCACGTCATCAACAGCTACCCGAAAGCCGGTTCCGGCTATGACAAAATAACCACTTATATCGACACCAAAACCTGTGTTGCATTGAAGACAGAGCTGTTCGGCAAGAAAAACAAACTGCGCAAGGTTCTTACGGTTGACGCCAGGGATATTCATCGGCATGGAAAAATTTACATACCACATAAGCTGCTGATGCGAGACCTGAGAGACAAAACAGAAACGCGCATGATCGTTGAAAAGATCAATATCGATGTGTCGCTCGAAGATAAGCTGTTTGATCCCAAACTGTTTAAAAAGGTAAAACTACCCGCTATGCAAGCTGACTGATGAGGTTCATCGCATTCATTGCCAGGATGGTGTCACAGCATACTGGCATCACACTGATGAGCATTGCTGCGCTCACAGCGCTCGCTCTGACAGCGATTGTCGATCCGCTCACCGGCGACATGCGGTTGAATATAGACCCCTCCGCCAACCGTATTTTTTCTGAAAACCTCCCCGCAAAACTGTTTTACGACGAGACAAGAGAGCTTTTTGGCGGTGATGAGACACTGATCATCACCATCGCGAACGACGACGTCTTTTCACTGCAGAGCGTTGATACGATCAGGCGCATCACAGACCGTATCAACGACCTTGATGCAGTACACCACGTGTTGTCGCTTACCACCGCTGTTGACATCCGCAGCGTTGAGGGCGGTCTCGACATCTCTCCGTTTTTCACGGAATTCGACGAGGGGAGTGAAGATCTGGCCTCTGTCAGGCAACGCGTTATGGCCAACCCGTTTTATGCGGGTAGTCTCGTCTCACAGACGGGTGATACCACTGCCATGGTTGTCTATTTCAATGATTTTTCAGATCAGGAATATATTCGTGGTGGTCTTCATGAGCGCATCATGGCCATCATCCGGGATGAGCAGGGGCGCAATGAGATCTTCATAACAGGCTCGCCCTACTTCCAGTTTGCCATGGTCGAACTGCTGATGGACGATCTTATCTGGACGCCGCCTTTGATCATGATGATCCTCGCCATCATACTTGCGATTGCGTTTCGTACACTGCCGGGCGTCATTGCTCCGCTGCTGACGGTTGGCGTCGGCGTGATTCTCACGCTGGGCACAATTTCAGCACTGGGCTATTCCCTGAGTATGATTTCGGCACTGGTTCCGCCCCTGCTGATGGTTCTTGGGTTCACCTACGCTGTGCATGTCACATCCGAGTACCATCAGCAAAGACGTAATCCCAGGTCAAAAGGCCCCGTCATCCTGCAGACACTGAAACACATGACACTGCCGGTGCTGCTGACTGGAGTGACAACGATCGCCGGCTTTCTCGCAATGATGGCGAATCCTATCAGTGCCGTTCAGGAGTTCGGTGTACTCGCGTCAATCGGTATGGTTTATATCACCCTGCTGTCGATCACCTTCACCCCGGCATTGTTGAAGGCGCTGGATCGCAATCCGGAAAAATGGTCTAACAGCGGCGCCTCACACATCAGCAATGGCTTTGATCGTTTTGTCGACAGGGTTGCGCTATTCGATCTCAAATACCGGCGCGCCATTTTCATAGCCTTTGGCATACTCAGCCTGATTGCCCTGTTTGGCATGGCGAACATACATGTCAGTACCGAGTCGATAACAAATTTCAAGAGCGACTCAGGTGTCCGTAAAGGCTTTGATATCGTTAATGAGAAGCTTGGCGGCGCCAATCATTTCTATATCATCGTAGAGGGCGATCACCCGGACGCATTCAAGGAGCCGCAAAACCTGCATGCGCTGCGTAACCTGCAGGAGTGGCTGGAGAAGCAACCAGAGGTCGGCGGAACGATCTCTGTCGCGGACTACCTGATGCAGATCAACCGGGCTTTGAATGACAACAACGCGGAATATTTCGCTATTCCGGACAACAAGCGCCTCATCACTCAACTACTGTTCCTGAGTTCCAGTGACGAACTCGACCGAATTGTCGATTCCCGCTTCAGGACCACCAGTCTTCTGGTGCGTTCCCGCGTCATAAACTCAGACAAGATGGATGTTTTACTGGATCGCATTCAGCCCCAACTTAAATTGTTACCCGGGAACCTTACAGCCACAATGACAGGTAACCCGGTACTCATTAATGAAACGCTGACGGACATCATCGTCGGGCAGGCGCGTAGCGTTGGACTTGCGCTTGTGTTCGTCTACATCATCCTCACAGTCATGTTCATGTCGTATCGCATCGGCCTGATTGCATTGCTGCCGAACATCGTACCGGTGCTGGTCTATTTCGGTTCGCTGGGTTTCTTTGGCATCAGCCTCAATCCCAGTACGAGCCTGATTGCACCGATGGTGCTGGGTATTGCGATCGACGATACGATTCACTATTTCTCGCGTTTCAATCGTGAAATACATCATCATGCAGGCGAAAGAAAGGCTACTCTGCTGGCCATGAAGGCCGTCGGCAGGCCAGTCACCTTTACCACGATCGGACTCTGCCTGGGCTTCCTGGTTTTGACGACCAGTGATCTGCGCATGCAGACGCAAGTCGGATTGATGGCCTCCTATGCACTCGCCATTGCCTGGCTTAGTGACTTCCTGCTAACGCCGGCGCTGTGCGCCAGCGTGCGCTTCACCACATTGTGGGATGCGCTCACTCTGGACCTTGGCGACAATCCGCAGGATTCCATACCTCTATTAAAAGGCCTGAGAAAATCGCAGGCGCGCATTGTTGCCCTGATGGCCAAAATCATCAAGGTGCCGAAGGGACAACGCCTGATCAATGCCGGTGATGATGCTCATGAAATGTACGTCGTCATTGAAGGCAAGTTAAATACATCAATCGGAGGTAATGGTGGGCGCATCCAGGTGGCAACGCATGAGCGTGGCGATGTGGTTGGCGAAACCGGGCTGTTTCATAAGCAGCGTACAGCCGACGTTGATGTTGTCGAAGAGAGTCGACTGCTCTGTCTGACCCAGGAAAACCTCGATCATCTCAGTCGCCGCTACCCCTATATTGCCACCAAGGTGTTCAAAAACCTGAACAAAATTCTTGCCGAGCGACTCTTTGCCACAACACAAAGGCTGACATAACTATTGATCTGAATACGGAAAAATCGGAGTGCTCCAGCATCACGAGCCTACGGACGAACTCTTCTGTAATGTGCGACTCTTCAAGTAGATAGTTCAGAACTCGGTAATATCTCAATAACCCCGTGCGTGATCGCGGTCAGAAGACCGCTCCTACACATCTATGTCGCACCAGATGTAGGAGTGGTCGTCTGACCACGATAGAAATGCGATAGCATTTTACTCACATACACGGAGTTATTGAGATGTTACA
>DAOUQU010000025.1 GCA_030625445.1 Gammaproteobacteria bacterium | reverse complement strand
GTTGCCGCCGATGCGGCCACGCATGAGCAGATGCGCAACATCGCGCACCATCATCCCGGCGTGGAAGTTGCCATGGGTACGACCGCCGCTTCAATAGACAGCTTTCGCAGGCAGCTCTCAAGTGAAGATCTCGACAACGATACAACATTACACCCTGTCTATGTCATCTCTCCTGATGTTGAGGTAATTCTCACCTACCCTGGTGACGGTGATGCCGAAGGATTGCAAATGGAGCTGAAGAGATTGCATGCTCAATGGTAGAAAGAAGGTATGATGCTTCATTTTGCAACATTTCAATAACTCCTTGCAGGAAAGCAGGGTTGGAACCAGCCTTTCAGGGCTGTACTAAACAGGGATGTTTTGTCAGAGCGTACAGGGATGTATTTACAGCGACGCTGAAAGGCTGGTTCCGACCCTGCACGGCATCGAAGAATGCACTGCCTTATTGAGAAGTTTCCTTCATCTTCTATTCTGCCCAGGTCTATAGAGCACGATATGCACATCCACATTCTCGGTATTTGCGGAACGTTCATGGGTGGCATCGCCCTGTTGGCCCGACAGGCCGGCCACACGGTGACTGGTTCTGATGCCAGTGTCTATCCCCCAATGAGCACCCAGCTTGAAGAGGCGGGGATTACGCTGATGGAGGGATATGAACCCGGGCATCTGCAGCCTGCTCCGGATATGGTGGTGGTCGGCAATGCCATGTCGCGTGGCAATCCTGCCGTGGAATATATGCTCGACAACGGACTGCCATACACCTCGGGTCCGCAGTGGCTGTCAGAACATATCTTAAAAGACCGCTGGGTGCTGGCTGCTTCCGGAACCCATGGAAAAACAACCACAGCTGCAATGCTGGCGTGGATTCTTGAGGATGCAGGCATGGCGCCGGGGTTTCTGATCGGCGGCATTCCGAAAAATTTTGGTCTCTCTGCACGCAGCGGCGACTCGCCTTTTTTTGTGGTCGAGGCAGATGAGTACGACACTGCTTTTTTCGATAAACGCTCCAAGTTTGTGCATTATCGTCCACGCACTCTGATACTGAATAATCTTGAGTTTGACCATGCCGATATCTTTGATGATCTCGCCATGATCCAGCGCCAGTTTCATCACCTGGTGCGCATTGTTCCAGGCAACGGCCTGCTGATTGCGCCCGCCGATGATGTGCCGTTACAGGAGGTGCTGGAGATGGGGAGATGGACGCCGCTGGAGACCCTGGGACCCGGCGGCCAGTGGCAGGCAGAGTTGCTGCATGATGATGGCAGCGCATTCAAGGTATTGCTGGAGAGCAAGGATTGCGGAACCGTCAACTGGACTTTGACGGGCGACCACAATGTGCGCAATGCACTGGCCTCCATTGCCGCCGCCCGCCATGCCGGTGTACCTGCCGGCATTGCCATCGAGGCCCTTGCAAAATTTGAAAACGTCAAACGCCGTATGGAGCTGCGCGGAGAGGTCAACGGCATCCGACTCTATGATGACTTTGCTCACCACCCGACTGCGATTGAAACCACATTGAATGGCTTGCGCCGCCAGACAGGAGATGCGCGCATCATCGCCATCCTGGAACCGCGCTCCAATACCATGCGCATGGGAATTCATGCAGAATCACTGCCGGCATCTCTGGAAAAAGCAGATCAGGTGCTGATCTTCTCTCCCGCTTCCCTGGAGTGGGACGCAAACGGGATTTTTGCACCGATGGGAAACAAGGCGAAAATTTATGACTCAACGCAGGAGATTGTCGAACGCACAGCAGCAGATGCCCGCAGCGGCGATACCATCCTGGTGATGAGCAACGGTGGATTTGAAGGGATACATCAACGCATTCTGGATGCGCTTAAGTCATCTCAGGAGAGATAGAGGCGATACTGCTAAGGAGGCGCGGTGAGACGCGCCTCCATTCAATATCAACGGAAACCCTGAACAAATCCATGGGATGGGGGTTCGGGGGAAGTGAAGAACTGATGCCTGTTTAACCCATTGATGGATAGCCCCTTCCCCCCGTAGATAACTTACAGAGAGCCAACCCAGAGCAGGGTTGCAGCACTCACAACAGCAATAATTACCAACGCAGTTACAACGCAGGAAACACAGATATTGCCAAAAAAATGGCCGGCACTTGATGTAGTCATTCGATACTCCTTTGGTTCGATATTTATAAGTTGATTCACTAGCGGATAATTTACCCGGAAATCCGGATAGATTGATAATTATCAACTCGGATGCAGAGTGTATGCTTTTATACCATGAATAATCAAGTGGTTTTTTCTGCAGCCCTGAAAAGCAGACGCCCAACCCGGCTTGCTGCACGGGGTTATTGAGAAATTTATCAACCGATCTATATGCCCATGATATTCAGCAACTCCCCGCTACTGATGACATGGCAGTAGATCATGTTAAGTATCTCAAGCTCTTTTTGGTGGAGTTCATCTGTTCCCGCCGCACAACAATCCTCGACCAGGATTACGTTGAAACTTTCATCCGCCAGGCTGCGCACCGTCGATGAGATGCACTGATCGGTAAATATACCGGTGAGCACCACATTCTTTATGCCCATGTTGTGCAACACCAGGCGCAAGTTGGTCCCTGTGAGGGCGCTGTCGGTGGTTTTGGTGACCACGATCTCGCCTTCTCGCGGTGCAAGCTCCGCAACGATCTGGGCATCCTCCCTCTCCTTCGGCAGCAGCAGATAGTTCCAGCCTGGCTTTTTCTGGCTCAATGATCGATCCTTTCCATCCTCCAGCAGGCAGGCAATGCGGGCATGCAGCACCTCCATCTTATGTTGCCGAAAACGGTTTTGCAGTTCGGCAGTCGCCGGGATGACGACCTCATGCATACGCTTATGAAAAGGCGCCCAGCGCGCCCTTTCCACCGGGTTATCCGAGGGTCTCATGTAAGTGTTCTGAACATCGATACTCAACAGCGCAGTTTCATCAGCGGGCAGCAAGAGATCCGATGGTTCAGCGGCGCCCTCGTAGTAGAAGGAGCGATAGTCTGTTTTCCAGTTCATATTAATATCAGTTGCTTCGATGTGAATGTGGGCCGGTTCATTGTGACTACCGGTTTTATTACCTGGATTTGTAAAAGTATCCTACTGTGAGTAGGAACCGGTCATTCGTTATATGTCTCAAAAAAATCCCCAGGCTGTAGAGTTACTGCCTGGAGATGGCCGGGCAGACAGAGGTGCAGATCATGGATGGCCGGCAGAATCAAAACTGAATTGTTGCTCATCAACCCTAAACGTTCATTGGCATAACTCCTTTCTGATATACAATCAGGTTATTGTCGGGAGTAAGCAAGCCTGATGTAATCAGAGATCGGACTCTTTTTAGCAATTGTGAAAACGAATAACAGGAAATTATTGATGAGTTATAGCACACCGGATACAAAGTACAAGGAGCAGGGGAAAAACGACAAATACCGTCAAAATGTTCGTGATTCCTATGCCAAAGTGGCCCGGGCCGATAATTCAGGCCAATGCTGTGGCATAGAGAAGAGTTGTTGTGGTGTGTCGGACGAAGCAACCATCAACACCTTGATCTCGACTCGCCTGGGTTACAGCGATAAAGATATAAACAATGTCCCGGAAGGCGCTGATATGGGCCTTGGATGTGGCAACCCAAAGGCGATAGCAGCATTACGTTGTGGTGAGATTGTGGTAGATCTGGGGGCTGGCGGAGGCTTTGACTGCTTCCTCTCCGCTCATGAAGTAGGTGATAGTGGTTACGTCATCGGTATAGACATGACGCCTGATATGGTGACCAAGGCACGTGACAATGCCGAGAAAGGAGAATATTCTAACGTCGAATTTCGTCTGGGCGAGATCGAAAACCTGCCTGTTGCCGATAATACGGCTGACGTGATCATCTCCAACTGTGTGATAAACCTCTCTCCCGATAAACTCCGGGTATTCAAGGAGGCATTTCGCATATTGAAGCCTGGTGGCCGTCTGGCGGTCTCTGATGTCGTAGCCACGGTAGAACTACCGGAGGAAATGCGTAATGATGACGTGCTCATCGCTGGTTGCATGGGAAATGCCTCATTAATAGAGGAGTTGGAAGCCATGATAAAAAAGGCGGGGTTTTCCGATATCCACATCGAATCCAAGGATGAATCCAAAGAGTTTATACGTGACTGGGCTCCCGGCAGAAATGTCACTGATTATGTCGTATCGGCCACTATAGAAGGAGTAAAGCCTCTGAATAGTACTTGCTGCTAAGCAAGAATATCTGTAGATATCTATCGGTTATACAACTTTCGAATACTCCATTTTTTTGGCTTACAGGACAGTATTATGGATAACAACAAGCCGATCACACTCGCCTGGACCGGAGCTTCCGGGGCGCAATATGGTTTGCGCCTGCTGGAGGAGTTGCTCAAGGCAGGGCGGCAGGTCTATCTACTCTACTCCCAGGCGGCTCAGATCGTGATGCGCATGGAGGCCGGAGTTGAACTCTCGTCACGCCCGCAGGATGTCAGGCAGCAGTTATGTGATCGCTACGCCGTCGCTGCAGACCGATTAAAAGTTTATGGCCGGCAGCAGTGGACTGCTCCTGTCGCCAGCGGATCCAATCCTCCGCAGGCAATGGTGATCTGTCCCTGCACCACAGGCACATTGGCAAGTGTCGCGCACGGCATCAGTGACAACCTGATTGATCGTGCTGCCGATGTCATGCTGAAAGAGCGCAAACCATTGATCATGGTGGTTCGTGAAACTCCATTCTCGATTATCCATCTTGAGAACATGCTCAAACTGTCACAGGCCGGTGCAACCATCATGCCGGCAAATCCGGGATTTTATTTTAATCCCTCCTCTGTTGATGAGATTATTGATTTTATGGTTGCGAGGATCCTGGATCATTTGAACGTAGCGCATTCACTTGGTGAACGCTGGGGGGATTAAGAGAGTTTTCTTCTGGACAACTCCTTACCGAATTGAGCAGTTGCTGCACCTCCCTCTCCTGCTCTCTTGCAAACTCCGAGCCGACACTGTCAGGGATGCGCAGGATTCCCGCCAATGATCTCTCCCGCTGTTCAGTGAGATGTCCAAGCCAGACCTGACAACCTCCCACCTCAAAATTGCTCAACCACAAACGCAGTACCAGATAACGGTTGTCGATTATTTTTGTCATGGTGAGGGTGGGCTCCCGGCCGTCATAGAGTTTTGGCACTGCCGGTAACTCTGGCGCCTGCTGTTGCGGAATCAGATTCTGCATCAGATCCAGCGCCCGAAAAGGCTTTGTGAGAGTCCACTCATGCTGCAGCAATAGTTGCTCAATCTCCCTGATATCACCACTAAAACGCAGACCAAGAGGGTCGCGCCCTGCAAACAGCGTTTCCCGCCACTGTGGCAGGGGCGCTCCCTGCAGCCACTCCTTCCTGTCAACGCTAATCACATCATACTGCGGTTGATAAAGAGCCAACTGTGCCTGATGATGCTCTGCCAGATGCCAGCCACTCGCAGCCAGCAGCCAGATAACCACGGCGATCACCACTACTTTCGTCTTCAGTGCAGGATGTGGATGATGACGCCACGCAAGTCCCAGGATCGTCACCCACAGAATACCAATAGACCAACCGGCTGCCACATCGGAAAACCAGTGAACCCCGAGATAGAGGCGTGAAAATCCGATCAGGGCAACTAGCGCGGCAGTACCTGCATAGACAAGCATGCGCCCGGAGGGTTTCAGTGGCGTACTCATCAACAGAGCGAGAAAGCCGTAAATCACGGTGCTCTTTAATGTATGTCCCGAAGGAAATGACCACCCTTCCGCGGTCGCCTCCTCCGGCCGGGGAACACGCAATCCATACTTGAGCAGGAACACCACAATGAATGCAAATGCAACGGCCGCCAACCAGTGCCATGCTGTTGCCGGATGTTGCTGCAGAAGCAGCAGCATCACAACGAGACTCAAACCAACCAGCACCCAGGTATCGCCAAACATGGTGATAAAGACCATCAGGCTGTCACCAGCAGGTGAGCGCAACGCCATCAGGCTTTCATGCACCGCATGATCGATGGGGCCAAAGCCATGGAAACCGAACAGCAGCGATGCAATCAGCGTGATGGAGAATATCATTAGCAGCAGCAGAGCCGCCATAAATGCGAGTCCCTGAGCCTCTTTATGCTCCGGATCAGCCAGTGCAGCCGCCAGACGCCTTGGCAGGGTATCTCCTTGGGAGAAATCCAGCAGCCAGCGAACAAAACGTACTGCCACAGGCTGAAACAGAAAAAAAAGCAGCTTTGCCAGCCACAACAGCAGCCACAGCCCGGTAATGACCACCACTCCCAATACCAGCAGATGCAAGGCCACTTCGGAGGCAAGGTCCAGAGAGACGCCAATGACAATACCCGGCAGCAGATAAGCAATGGCCCATCCCAGTGCCGACAAAATATTGGCAACCAGGAATCGCTGCAGCGGCATCTCCATCATGCCGGCAACCAGTGGGATCACTGCCCTGACAGGACCAAAAAAACGACCCAGCGCAACGCTTTTGCCACCCCAGCGCTGAAAAAACCGGGTTCCCTTGTCGAGCATCTGCGGATGTTTTGAAAATGGCCACATCGAGCAGAGCTGCTGCTTATAGTGATGACCAACCCAGAAACTGAGGCCGTCGCCAAGCACAGCCCCGGCAACAGCCCACCAGTAGATGCCCATGAACTCTACTGCGCCGGCGCCGACCAGGGCGCCTGCCGCAAACATCATCACCACGCCCGGAACGATCATGCCGACAACTGCCAGCGATTCACTAAACGCGACCAGAAAAACGACAACTCCGGCCCAGTGCGGATGCGCATTGACCCAGGTGATCAGGGAGTCAAGCAGTTCCATCATGGGGTATTACCAGGCAGCAACCAATTTTCTAACCACGGAACACACGGAATTGTTTTTTGGGCTACCTTCATTTTCCAGTTTATTACTTGTCATCTCGACGAAGGCCGTTCCTGTGCATCCTGCCCTCACGGCATTTGTACATCCATGTACGACAGAGAGATCTTTTGCTGCATAAAGACTCTCAGCATAAAGATGAAATAATTTTCCACATTATCGAAAGATACCACCTCTTGTTTTCCTTTCCGTCTGTTCAGTGTGTTCCGTGGTTCCTGTTTTGACATGGGTTATCAGTCACACCACTTCGGCAAATGACTCTTCTGCAGCATCCAGGGTTTGTTGCAGATCCTCATCACTATGTGCAGCAGAGACAAAACCCGCTTCAAACGCAGAGGGAGCCAGATAGACACCCCGATCCAGCATCGCATGGAAGAATTTCCTGAATTGCTCCTGATTACAGGCCATCGACTGCTTAAAATCCGACACTTTTTCAGCATCGCTGAAAAAGAGCCCGAACATGCCACCGACCTGGTTCGTAGCCACAGAAACACCAGCTGCGGTGGCTCTCATTTTCAAACCACTAACCAGCGCTTCAGTTTTGGCTGTCAGCTTACTGTAGAAGTCGGTCTCAGAGATCAGTTCCAGCGTCTTCAGACCGGCAGTCATTGCAATCGGATTGCCGGAGAGTGTTCCCGCCTGATAGACAGGACCCAGCGGAGAGATCTTTTCCATGATGTCACATTTGCCGCCAAAGGCACCAACCGGCATGCCGCCGCCAATCACTTTACCCAGCGTGGTGAGATCAGGTTTGACATCATACAAGGCCTGCGCCCCGCCAAGCGCCACACGAAACCCTGTCATCACCTCATCGAATATCAGCACCGTACCCGACTTGTCGCATTCACTGCGCAGGGTCTCGAGAAAACCGGGAAGAGGCGGAATGCAGTTCATATTGCCTGCAACAGGCTCAACAATGATGCAGGCGATTTGATCGCCGATGCTGGAAAAAATTTCACGCACCTGGGCGCTGTCATTGTAGTTCAGCGTAATGGTGAGTTCGGCCAGGGATGCAGGAACTCCCGGCGATGAAGGCTCGCCAAAGGTGAGTGCGCCAGAGCCTGCCTTGACCAGCAGTGAATCGGAGTGGCCATGATAGCAGCCCTCGAATTTAACGATCTTGTCACGACCGGTAAAGCCTCGCGCCAGGCGAATAGCGCTCATGGTCGCTTCCGTACCGGAAGAGACCATGCGCACCATTTCGATGGATGGCATCAGTTCACAAACCTTGTCGGCCATTTGTGTTTCGAGCGCGGTAGGTGCGCCAAAAGAGAGCCCTTTGCGCACCACGGCTTCAACGGCCTCGATCACCTGCGGATGGGAGTGTCCGAGAATCATTGGCCCCCAGGAACCGACATAGTCGATATAGCGGTTGCCGTCCGCATCATAGAGCCAGGCGCCTGCTGCAGAATCGATAAAAACAGGGTCTCCGCCAACACCTTTAAAGGCGCGTACCGGCGAATTGACCCCTCCGGGTATATGCAATTGCGCCTGTGCAAACAGATCGCTGGATTGACTCATGGTATCTCCTTCGAAAAAAGTTGTGCAAAGCTGCGGCTGGCCTGTTCGATGTCAGCTTGTGCAAAGAGTGCTGTAATCACTGCCAGCATATCTGCGCCAGCCTCGATCAATAATTTGCCATTGTCCGTTGTTATTCCACCAATCGCAACCACGGGAATCTCAAGTTCCTGTTTTGCACGTTGCAATAAGGATTTGTCAGCCCGTACAGCAAGCGGTTTGGTGGGGGAAGCAAAAAAACTGCCGAAGGCGATATAGTCCGCACCCAGATGCTGCGCCTGCAGCGCCAGATCAAAGTTGTTGTAACAGGAGATGCCGATAATGGCGTCATCGCCAAGATCCCGGCGCGCATTTTTCAGAGCAATATCATCGCGTCCCAGATGCACACCGGCAGCTGAAACCCTGACGGCCAGTTCAACATCATCATTGATGATCAAGGGGATCTTTGCTGCACGGCATATTCGACTTAACTGCTGCGCCTGTTCAAGGCGCAGCGACTGGTCACTGCTTTTATCACGATACTGAATCACCCGCGCGCCACCTGCAATGGCTGCTTCAACCTGTTGCGGAAGATATTGCGAGGGTGTCGTAATGGCATACAACCCGGATAGTTTCACTCGACGTCACCATTACCGCCACCGGCAATTCGCAATGGAATCAGCTGCCCTTTACCCAGTTTACGGGCACTGTCCAGGGCGTCACAGGTATATGCCTGTGCGAGACGCAGCGCAAGTTTCAATGGAATTTGCTGCGCTACAAAGGCGGCTATCGCTGACGCCAGGGTACAACCGGAGCCATGGAATTCACCCTCAAGAATCGGCCATTTCCACTCTTCCACTTTTCCGCTGATATCATAGAGGCGGTTAACGACAGCTTCTGCCTGTTCATGTCCACCGGTAATCAGAACATTCTTTGCTCCTTTATCCAGCAATGCATAAGCACAGCTATCAACCTCAATCTTCTCACTAAGGCGCTGTGCTTCGGGGAGATTCGGAGTGAATACCGTGGTTAATGGCAGCAACTCATTTCTATAAAACTGCAGCAGAGCATCTGTGGCCAGTTCAGAGCCTCCACCGGCAGCGAGCACGGGATCTACGATGACTGGAATCTGCGGCATCATCCTGAGTCGTTGTGCGATCACCCTGGCATTCTCTGCATTTCCGATCAAACCGATCTTGACGGCAGCAACCGGCATATCATCCAGCAGCACATCAAGCTGGCGGCGTAATATACTGGCCTTTACCGGGATCATCTGAAACACATTGCTAGTGTCTTGAACCGTCAGGGCCGATATCACCGTCACCGCATGACAACCATTGGCCGCAATCGCTTCGATATCAGCCTGAATGCCTGCGCCGCCACTGGGGTCGTGACCACCTATTACCAGTATATTTTTCATCATCTGTTATATCTAAAATTTCTCAAACAATCCTTGCGTTGTTTGGTATTGAGCGATGTTACTTAGGGATGATGCATTTATTAAAATACCAATCTCACTTGCCTTTTTGTCCGTGCTTTTCGCTGCCACTTTGGTTACATAGTTCACTATGCGCCCGACGTGGCAACAAAAACCACAAACAAAAATCCTGCACATCTTGGTACTTTAATTTCTGCCTCATCCCTTATATTTGAAGAACGCATATAGATTTCGTTCAGAACTTCTTATAATAACACCATGCATCATCGACCAAGAAAACGCTTCGGCCAAAATTTTTTACATGACCCTGCCGTAATTCGACGCATTGTCAATGCCATTCAACCGCAAGCAGCACAGCATCTGGTCGAGATTGGTCCGGGACAGGGCGCCATAACCACCCACTTGATCGATCGCTGTGAAAAACTGGATGTGATCGAATTGGATCGGGATCTGATTTCAGGACTGCGTAGTGTCAGCCAAGCAGATCATTTCCACATTCACAATGCCGATGCACTGCGCTTTGACTTCTGCAGCCTTGCGGAAAATGATGAGAAGCTGCGTCTGCTGGGAAATCTTCCCTACAACATCTCCACGCCACTGTTGTTTCACCTTCTCGGACAGGCAGAGTGTATCCATGATCTCCACTTCATGCTGCAGAAAGAGGTGGTTGAGCGCATCGTCGCTGCGCCAGGCTCAAAGATCTATGGACGCCTCTCGGTCGCCATTCAGGCACGCTGCAGCAGTGAAATGCTGTTCGTGATCGGTCCGGGCGCATTCAACCCGGCGCCAAAGGTCGAGTCCGCCATTGTACGCCTGACTCCTGACATGGATGCCATCCAGGCGATCCGCTATCCTCAACTGTTGGACCAAATTTTACAGCAGGCCTTCAGCCAGCGGCGCAAAATCATCCTTAACTCCTTGAAAAAAAGTGTCGACGGCCCCATGTTGGAAGCTGTTGCAATTGAACCGACGGCGAGAGCAGAAGTGATCCCCGTCAGCAGTTATGTCGAGCTGGCGAATCTTGCTGGCGATCTGAAAAATACCCCATTATGAATGACGAGTCCCGACACCCCGACATCGAGATTATCCCCAAAAACCCGTTAGCGCGCGCTGGCGATGTGTTACCCAACATCATCCATCTGCTGCCGGTTGCTTCGCGTCCGTTTTTTCCGGGACAGGCGGTGCCGTTGCTGATGGACGCCACCGCATGGGCTCCAACAATCCAGGCTGTCTCTGAATCGGATAATGATCTGGTTGGCATTATCCTGACGCACGGAGACAAATCCGAACTCGCGAAGAGCGATGAGTTCTACAGCGTCGGCGCCGTTGGACGCGTTCATCGCGCACAGACCGTAGATGGACAACTCCAGGTTTTGATCGAATGCCTGCAGCGTTTCCGCATTCTCGAATTCCTGAGCGACAAGGCGCCCTTCACAGCGCGCGTCGAGTATATCAAGGAGTTCAGCGGCACTCTCGATGAAGACATCAAGTCATACGCCATGGCCATCATCAACACCATCAAGGAACTGCTGCCGCTCAATCCGCTCTATGCGGAAGAGCTGCGCATGTTTCTTGACCGTTTTGGCCCGGACGACCCTTCGCATCTGGCGGATTTTGCGGCGAGCCTGACAACCGCCAGCAAGGAGGAGTTGCAGGA
>DAOUQU010000146.1 GCA_030625445.1 Gammaproteobacteria bacterium | reverse complement strand
CGGCGCGGCGTCCAGGCATCGCGGTCACGGATCTTCTGCACCGCATTGACCGCTGCCAGCAGCCCCTGCGCTGCGGCCTCCTCATAGCCGGTAGTGCCGTTGATCTGTCCGGCAAAAAAGAGATGGCTGATGAATTTTGTTTCCAGCGAGGGTTTCAGATCCCGCGGGTCAAAGAAATCATACTCGATGGCATAGCCGGGGCGGGTGATATGGGCGTTCTCAAAGCCTTTCATCGAGCGCACCAGCTCAAGCTGGATGTCGAACGGCAGCGAGGTGGAGATGCCGTTGGGATAGACCTCGTTGACGCTCAAGCCCTCTGGCTCGACGAAAATCTGGTGTGACGCCTTGTCGGCAAAACGCACCACCTTGTCCTCGATCGACGGGCAGTAGCGCGGCCCCGCGCCCTCGATGACGCCGGAGTACATCGGTGAGCGGTCCAGTCCGCCGCGAATAATGTCGTGCGTGCGGCTGTTGGTATGCGTAATGTAGCAGCTGATCTGGCGGGGGTGGTCTTCCGCCTTGCCGAGGAATGAGAAGCTGGGCACGGGAAAATCACCCGGCTGTTCATCAAGCAGAGAGAAATCGATGCTGCGCGAATCGACACGCGGCGGAGTTCCGGTCTTGAGGCGTTCTACGTGAAACGGAAGCTCACGCAGACGCTGCGCAAGCTTGTTGGCGGGTGGGTCACCTGCACGTCCGCCCTGGTAGTTCTGCATGCCGATATGGATGCGTCCGCCGAGAAATGTCCCTACGGTCAGTACCACGGCCTGTGCGCGGAACTTGAGATCCATCTGCGTGACGACGCCGGTGACCTGTTCATTCTCGATAATCAGGTCGGTGACCGGCTGTTGGAAAAGGTCGAGGTTGGGCTGGTTCTCCAGTTTGTGACGCACTGCATTTTTATACAGCAGCCGGTCGGCCTGGGCGCGGGTTGCGCGTACAGCAGGACCCTTGCGGGAGTTGAGAATGCGAAACTGGATGCCGCCTTTGTCGGCTGCCTGCGCCATCAGGCCGCCGAGCGCATCGATCTCCTTGACCAGGTGGCCCTTGCCGATGCCGCCGATGGCGGGATTACAGCTCATCTGCCCGAGGGTTTCGATATTGTGCGTCAGCAGCAGCGTGGAGGCGCCCATGCGCGCAGCGGCAAGCGCTGCCTCGGTGCCGGCATGCCCCCCGCCAATGACGATGACATCATATTCCTGTGTATAGAACATAGTGTGTAGAGTTGTAACTTCTCAATAATTATGTAGTGGGCAACACCTCATAGGATGTGCCGAGTAATGTAGGCCGGATAAGGTGCTTTCACCGATCTTGATTCAATGCAGGATTCTCCAGCGCCGTCATCCGGCTTTGTCTTGCCGGATTTCGCTTACGCTCATCCGGCCTACGGATTACTTTCTGCACGGAGTTATTGAGAAATCACGGAAAATGTGTGTAATATACTAATTTTATCAGGAAAAGCAGCTCTATACGGGCTGCTCTCTGATTTTATGAGCGAAACAGAAGGCGTTATCAAATTCCAGCTCGATTTCGAGCGGGGCGGGGCGCTTGATTTCCCGCAGATAGAGAGCATCGAGCTGTGGCGGCAACACCTGGTGCGACTGGGTCTCATCGGCCAGGATGATGAGCGCTACGAAGGTCTCGGCTTTGGCAATATCAGCCATCGCGTCAGTTATCCAGGCACTTCGCATGCCTTCGTGATTACCGGCACCCAGACCGGTCACCTGCAGCAGATGGACGCTGAACACTACGCGCTGGTAACGGATTGCGATCCGCAGCGCAACTGGCTGCAGGCGCAGGGGCCTGTCAAACCCTCATCCGAGGCGATGACGCACGCGGTGATTTATCAGAAAATTCCACAGGCAGAGGCCGTGGCGCATGTTCACAGTCCGGATCTCTGGCAGCATGCGCAGCAGCTCGGTCTTGCGATCACAAACCCGGCTGTCGAGTATGGGACACCGCAGATGGCGACAGAGATAGAGCGGCTCATCGATGCCGGACTACCGCGTGGCCACACCATCAGCATGGGCGGCCACGAAGATGGCGTCATTACCTGGGGAGAGTCGCTGGATGCCGCTGGCCATGAGATTCTGGTGCTGCTGGATGAATTGCAATAGCACAGGGTGCATTCCCGGTAGCGAGTGTTGAGCCCATGTAGGCCGGATAAGGCGCCTTCACCGGGTCTTCGATTCAATACAAGGTATTCTCGCGCCGTCATCCGGCATTTTGGATGGAACTCCTGATGGCCCTGATTTTGCCGGATTTCGCTAGCGCTCATCCGGCCTACATCTGGTGCAATCTCACTACTCACCTCCTATTTTTCACCTCATACCCTGTGCTTTATGAGCAGTTATTTCGGCTACACTTCACTTATTATCGCTTCAGAGAGAGACCATGAACAAACTCCTTCTTTTGACTATCCCGCTGTTGCTGTTCATCACCACCGCCTGTGACAGTGCAACCTCCCCAGGTGAAAAGGCATCTGCTAGTGCTGCGTTACTGTATACCAATATCAACAATAACGAACTGGCGACGTTGCTTGAGGATAAGGTCACTCTGGTTGATATCCGCCGCCCCGAAGAGTGGAAGCAGACGGGTGTCGTCTCTGGAAGTAATATGATCACACTGTTTACTTCCAGGGGAGGCGTCAATCCTGATTTCGTCTCTGAACTGCAGAAGGTCTCCTCTCCTGACAAGCCTGTCATCCTGATCTGCCGCACCGGCAACCGCACACGCGCAGCATCAACCATGCTGGTCAAACAGCTTGAATACCAGAAGGTCTACAATGTTACCCGTGGCATCAAAGGGTGGATTGCCGACAAGCGGGAAGTGACCAGGCTATAAACCCGGCTTTTACAACCACTCCCGTGGCATCAGGTACTTCTCATAGAGTTCAGCCTCCGGGGATCCCTTCTCCGGACTCCAGTCATAGCGCCACTTGACCAGCGGCGGCAGCGACATCAGAATCGACTCGGTGCGCCCGCCGGTTTGCAGGCCGAAGATGGTGCCTCGGTCATACACCAGGTTGAACTCCACGTAGCGTCCTCGCCGGTAGAGTTGGAAGTCGCGCTCGCGTTCGCCATATTCCATGGTTTTGCGTCGCTGCACGATCGGCAAATAGGCAGGAATGAAGCTGTTTCCCACGCTCTGCATAAAGGCAAATGACTTTTCAAACCCCGGAGAGTTGAGGTCGTCAAAAAAGAGACCGCCGACGCCTCTTGGCTCACTCCTGTGCTTGAGGAAGAAGTAGTCATCACACCACTTCTTATACTCTGTATAGCGGTCATCACCAAAAGGGAGGCAGGCCTGGCGTGCAGTGGAGTGCCAGTGGATCACATCCTCTTCAAAGGCGTAGTAGGGCGTCAGGTCATAACCGCCGCCAAACCACCACACGGGCTCCTCGCCCCTCTTTTCGGCCAAGAAAAAGCGCACATTGGCATGGGATGTCGGCACGTAGGGGTTGTGCGGATGAATCACCAGTGAGACGCCCATGGCCTGGAAGTTGCGTCCTGCAAGTTCCGGGCGCTGCGCCGTTGCGGAGGCGGGCAGTTTCTCACCGGAGACATGTGAGAAGTTGACCCCGGCTTTCTCAAAGGTCTTGCCCTCTTCGATGACGCGGGAGCGGCCACCGCCGCCTTCCGGACGGCTCCAGCTCTCTTCAAGAAAGCCTTCGCCGCCATCCTCCCGGGCAAGATCATCACAGATGGTATCCTGCAATTGAAGCAGATAGCTTTTTACAGCCTCGATATCGATCTCCACAGCTTATCCTCTAACTGTTTTTCCGCTGATTGCATCGCGGATGGTGGTTGGTTTGTGTGATGTCCCGGTCTCTGCATGCAGAATCAAATCGAGATTCCGGCCAAGCTGTCGTTGCACCTGAAGCGCCGACTTGGCTGGCGGTAGCCCGGAGATGTTGGCGCTGGTAGAGACCAGGCAATGGCCGAAGGCCTTGCAGAGTGCAGCCATTGCCGGATGTGCGGTGATGCGCACGGCAATGGTGTCGTGTTGTCCGCTGATCCACTCGGGAGCATCACTGCGTGCAGGAAGCAGCCAGGTCGCCGGGCCGGGCCAGCTCTGCACAATGGCCTCCCGATTGGCATCGGGAAGCGACACAAAGGCGGGGAGCTGTTCGATCGAGGATGCAACCAGGATCAACCCTTTGCCGACCTCCCTGTTTTTGATCATCAGCAGTCGTTCGACGGCAGGCTTCTGCAGCGGATCGCAGCTGAGTCCGTAGACGGCTTCAGTCGGGCAGGCGACAATGCCTCCCGCGTTCAGAACTTGTGCCGCTTGCCGTAGTTTGAACGGAGTCAAAGCTCTCCCTGAAGCTCCCGGTCAGCGGCGATGACGGCATCTGCATTGGCCTGGCGCTCAGCCTTGACGCGCCCGGCGAGTTCAGGATCCGAGAGCGACAGGATCTGCGCTGCCAGATAGGCGGCATTCTTTGCCCCGGCGCTGCCGACGGCCACGGATGCCACGGGAATGCCGCCGGGCATTTGCACGGTAGAGAGCAATGCATCCATCCCCTGCAGCGGCCCTGCGTCCAGCGGGATGCCGATGACCGGTTTCAGGGTCAGGCCGGCAACCGCACCGGCCAGGTGGGCCGCTAGGCCTGCGGCAGCGATAAAGACGCTGCATCCACGCTGGTCGGCGTCCTTGACGTAGGCATGTGTCACATCCGGCGTACGATGTGCAGAGGTGATGCGCACCTCAAAAGGAACCTGCAGGGACTTCAGTACCTCCAGGGTTTTTTCGATGACAGGGAGGTCGGACTTGGACCCCATCAGCACTGCAACAAAAGGTTTGCTCATAATGAATGATCTATTTTGATATAAAGGATGCGACCATAGCAATAGAGAGCGGGATTGCCAAGAATTTAATTGTAATTCATG
>DAOUQU010000346.1 GCA_030625445.1 Gammaproteobacteria bacterium | reverse complement strand
CAAGGTTTGGGCCAGGACGCCCGGCGGATCATGCGGCTGCTGCCGCCATCAGGTGATATCACTGATGGCGACATCCTGCTGGAGCAGAGCCATCTGCTGGATCTCTCCGAGCGCGCCATGCGCGCCGAGCGGGGAGGGCGTGTCGGCATGATCTTCCAGGAGCCGATGACTTCACTGAACCCGGTGATGAGCATCGGCAGGCAGATCGGCGAAGCCGTCAAACTGCACGATGCCAACAACAGCAAACGCGTTATGGAACGTGTCGAAGAGCTGTTGAGTGATGTCGGCATCCCTGATCCCGGGCGGCGCATGCATGAGTATCCGCATCAACTCTCCGGCGGCATGAAGCAGCGTGTCATGATCGCCATGGCGCTGGCAGGAAGGCCGCGACTGTTGATTGCCGATGAGCCGACGACAGCGCTGGATGTCACCATCCAGGCGCAGGTATTGCAGCTCATGAAACAGCTGCAGCAGCAGACCGGCATGGCAATTCTGCTGATCACGCACGATCTCGGTGTGGTGGCGGAGGTGGCTGATCGGGTCGGCATCATGTATGCCGGTGAAATCGTCGAGACTGCAGATGTTGCAGCCTTTTTTGAACAACCCCGGCATCCCTACAGTCAGCGCCTGTTTGAGGCCCTGCCGACACCACAAAAACGCAACAGGCCGCTGAAAGCCATCGAGGGGCAGGTGCCCCCGCTGAATGCTCTCTTCAACGGCTGCCGATTTGTCGAGCGCTGTCCCTATGCAGCAGCACTTTGCCATGAGGAGATTCCCCAGTGGCATGGCGATGAGCAGAGTGGTTATCGCTGCCATTTTGAGGATGCAGGCAGCGATGCTGCCGCAACATCAGGGCTTGAGACGGCAAAAGAATCCATCCGGAATTCCACCCGGGATGATAGAGGAGAGTCGCTGCTCGATGTGACAGATCTGAAGGTGTGGTTTCCCATCAGGAGAGGCATTTTTCATCGCACCGTTGGCCATGTGCGTGCTGTCGACGGTGTTGATCTCAAATTATCAAGAGGCAGGACCCTGGCGCTGGTCGGTGAGTCGGGCTGCGGCAAGACCACTGCCGGCAAGGGGATTCTACAACTGATTCGTCCAACTGCCGGCAGTGTCATATTCAATGGCGAGGAGCTGACGGAACTCAAGGGCAGCGCGCTGCGCAAACGCCGTGCCGATATCCAGCTGATCTTCCAGGATCCGGCTTCGAGCATGAACCCGCGCATGACAGTTGAGGAGATCATTGCCGAGGGACTCGTCGTGCAGGGCATCAGCAGAGAGCAGCGTCAGCCGCGCATTGCAGAGATCCTCGAACAGGTTGGTTTGCCGGATGATGCGCTCGGGCGCTATCCGCATGAATTCTCCGGGGGGCAGCGTCAGCGCATCGCCATTGCGCGAGCTCTGATCCTCGAGCCGCAGCTGATTATCTGTGACGAGCCGACCAGTGCACTGGATGTCTCGGTGCAGGCGCAGATCCTGAACCTGCTCAAGGAGCTGCAGCAGCAGCGCCACATCTCCTATCTCTTCATCACCCACAATCTCGCCGTGGTCTCCTACCTGGCTGATGAGGTGGCGGTGATGTACCTGGGACGTATCGTGGAGCAGGGGAGTGTGGAGCAGATCCTTGAGAAGCCGCTGCATCCCTATACCCAGGCATTGTTGTCAGCCGTGCCGGTGCCGGACCCGGATGCAAAACGCGAAGTCATCCGCCTGCAGGGGGATATGCCGTCCCCGGCGAATCCGCCGACAGGCTGTTATTTTCATCCGAGATGCCCGCAGGCAATGGACGAGTGTCGTCGGAATTATCCCGAAAATCGTGAAATGGACGACGGGCGCAGGTTGAGCTGTCACCTTTACTGATATGAGACATTCGCGGTCAGAAGACCGCTCCCACAGAAAGCGCTGGCCTCATACGTAGGAGCGGTCTTCTGACCGCGAAAAAAAACCTCCACTACCAAAATGGTAGTGGAGGTTTCAAAGTTTCAGCTACAGAAACTCAGGTCAAGTGACCCAAACTCCTGCAATAAGCTGAATCTTACTTGGCGTCGATGCGCTTGAAGCGTCCGCCGGCAACAGATGCATCACCCATGACGCCCTTTTCACCGAAGACGAAGGCAACGAT
>DAOUQU010000214.1 GCA_030625445.1 Gammaproteobacteria bacterium | reverse complement strand
GAACGACCCCTTCTCCGAACTGACACCGAGAGAGAGGGAGATCCTGTGCCATCTTGCAGAGGGGAAAAGCAACAAGGTGATTGCGCGTGATCTCGGTATTTCAGATGGCACAGTCAAACTCCACGTCAAGGCGATTCTTCGTAAACTGGAAGTCCACTCCCGCGTTGAGGCGGCGGTGATGGCGGTCAAACACAGCGCCTGTGAGCCTGAATGAAATCCATGATATAAACCAAAAACAGCGTAACATCTCAATAACCCCGTATAGGAAAGGATGGTTGGAAATTTGTAGGGAGTATAAGGCGTCTTTTTGCCACATCCACCATTACGTCAGAATTATGGTGGATGCGGCAATGGTTGTTCCCGACAATTTGATTGCACTTCCTCCATCCATGGAGGTCGCTGTCGCTTATCCCCCCTACGGCCAATTTGAAGCATTGCACGGGGTTTTGAAAAGTCACAAAACAGGATATTAAAAATGCAAAAATTTGTTGAACTCATGCGGGAGTGGATCGGTGATATCCCGGAGCACATGCCATGGGATCTCGAGGAGCGGCTCGAAGAGAATAGCAATATCCTGCTTGTCGATGTTCGTGAGCAGGATGAATTTGACGCCATGCGAATTCCCGACTCGATCTGTGCTCCGCGCGGCATCCTGGAGTCCTGCTGCGAATGGGATTTCGAAGAGACCATACCCGAGCTGGTGAAAGCGCGTGAGCGTGAAGTCGTGGTGGTATGCCGCTCCGGACACCGCAGCCTGCTCTCTGCAAAATCCCTGGAAATACTCGGTTTTGAAAATGTCGCCTCCCTCAAGGGGGGCATCAAGGGATGGAATGATTTTGATCTGCCGCTGCTGGATGCCGCAGACAAGCCTGTTGACCCTGATGAAGCAGACGAAGACCTGACCGCAAAAGTGAGAGAGGATCAGCTTGATCCTGCAAGGCGCAGATAGTGCAGTGATGCACAAGTATTCCTTGAGCGACCAACTTTTTTATACAATGAGTCAAATTTTAAAAACAACTCTCGCCAAGACGCCGAGACCGCGAAGGTTTTTCTTGGTGGGCTTTGCGTCTTCGTCTACAAGGATCGTAGGTGAGGGGCGTGAGCAGGACGCGGAAGCTTGGCGAGAGAAAACAATCTCTTTCTTTCAATGAAAACCGCCATAATCATATTGATACTGCTGCTCGTTGCCGGCTATGTTCTGGCTGCCCTGTATCTCTATATCAATCAGCGATCCATGATCTATTTCCCGCATAAGGGACCTTCTGATAGTCATGACACCACCTTTAAATTGCAGAGTGACGGGCATATCCTGAAAGGGTGGGTTATCAATCCGAGGCAGCAAAAGGCGATTATCTATTTTGGCGGTAACTCGGAGAGAATCGAGGGAAATATTGATGCATTTCAAAGCATCTTTGCGCGCTATACGCTCTATCTGCTCAATTACCGGGGTTTTGGGGAGAGTGACGGCAAACCGACGGAAGCGGGGCTTTATCGGGATGCGCTGGCAATCTACGATCACCTGAAAGCAGAGCATGCACACATCTCTGTCATCGGACGTAGCCTCGGCAGCGGTGTCGCCACCTGGCTGGCAGCCTCCAGGAAGGTTGAAAAATTGATTCTGATTACCCCTTTTGACAGTGCGCAAGAGCTTGCGCAGAAGGCCTATCCCTATTTTCCAATGTCGCTGTTGCTAAAAGACAAACATGATTCATGGGGCAGGGCAACGCAGATCGATAGCCGCATACTGATGATGATTGCAAGCGACGATGCGATCATATCCAGAGAACACAGCGACAGACTGGCGGAACAATTCAAGCCTGAGCAAATCGAAGTGGTGGTGATCGATGAAGCAACGCACAACACCATTTCAACCCATCCGGAATTTTTCGACGCCATGAAAAATTTCATGGCATAACCTGGTAGGGAGTCAATAAACTCCGTGTTTTCACCATGGTTTGGCAACCAGAATTTTTTTCTATGGGTAGAGCCGGTACTATAAAATATGGCGATTGTGTTGCACTTAACACTTAAAACCTAAAACTTAAAACCTAACCCCTTATTTCAACTCAGGAACAACTAATGTCATTGATCAAACCTTTTACCGGCCTGCGCCCGGCTGCCGGACGTGCAGATGATGTGGTCGCGCCTCCCTATGACGTGATGAACGCAACTGAAGCCAGGGAGATGGCTGAAGGCCGCCCGTGGAGCTTCCTGCATATTTCCCGTCCCGAGATCGACCTGCCGGAGGGTACAAACCCCTATGCGCCGGAGGTCTATGCCAAGGCGCGTGAGAATCTTGATCGCATGATTGCCGAGGGTGTATTGGGGCGTGATCCCAAAGAGAGTTACTATGCCTATCGCCTCACTATGGGTGGTCATGTGCAGACCGGAGTCGTCGCTGCAGCCTCTGTCGAGGCGTATGACAACAACCGCGTGAAGAAGCACGAATTCACCCGTCCGGTCAAAGAGGATGACCGCGTACGCCAGATTGAGGCGCTGAATGCGCAGACGGGGCCGGTATTTCTCGTCTATCGTGCAGACACAGTCGTCGATACCCTGTTGGCGGAGGTTAGCGCCAGACCGGCTGATGTTGATGTCACAGCACGTGATGGTGTGCGCCATGAGATGTGGATGATCGACAACGATGACGAGGTAGCGACACTGACGCAGGCTTTTGATGCCATGCAGGCGATCTATGTTGCTGACGGTCATCACCGCTCTGCGGCTGGTTCACGCGTTGGCAATAGCAGGCGCGAGGCAAATCCGGACCATCAGGGAAACGAATCCTACAACTACTTTCTCTCGGTTATTTTCCCACACGACCAGATGCAAATTCTTGATTACAACCGCGTTGTCAAAGACCTCAATGGCATGGACAAAGAGACTTTTCTGCAGCGGGTTGCGGAGAACTTCAGTGTTGAAAAATCTGATGTTGCAGTCAAGCCTGCGGCAACCGCCGGGTTTGGGATGTATCTCGATAGCCAGTGGTACAAACTGACGCTGGATCAGGAGAAGATCCCGGATGATCCTGTTGCCAGCCTCGATATCAGCCTGCTGGCAGACAACCTCATCGATCCGATTCTCGGCATCAGCGACCAGCGTACCGACAACCGCATCGACTTCGTCGGCGGTATTCGAGGTCTCAACGGACTGGAGAAGCGCGTCGACAGCGGCGAGATGGCTGTTGCATTCTCTCTCTATGCAACGACAATGGAAGCATTAATGGCGGTAGCCGATGCCGGCGAAGTGATGCCGCCGAAATCGACCTGGTTCGAACCAAAGCTGGCTGACGGACTGGTTTCGCTGGTGCTTGACTGACAACTGCTCCATGTTCGGGAAGTCAGGCATGTTGCGGCCCGGCCCGGGGTCGTTGTGTCTGCTGTTACAGTATTGCATCCTTGTCAAACCCGCTCAGGCGGTTTCACCTTCAAAATCGTAAT
>DAOUQU010000093.1 GCA_030625445.1 Gammaproteobacteria bacterium | reverse complement strand
GAACCAGAATGCAGCAACCACACTGATAAACAGCAGTGGTACTGCCAGGCGCAGCCAGCCATAACCCTGCAAGTCATCAGGCGCTAGCAGCACCAGCGCCACAGTGACAATTTGAATCAAAAGAATTGCTAAAAAGTATTTAAGCATGCCTCGCGCCAGTCAGATGTTGTCAGGACCATCATTGTCGCTATGCTGGCAGAAAATGGTGGGATGCGCTACCGATTATGCCTCCCCACGGTCTTTTTTTTAACCACGGAACACACAGAATACACGGAAGGAAAACAAAATCTTTCCGTGTGGTCCGTGTGTTCCGTGGTTAAAAAAAAGACCGTGGGGTGGCATAAGCGGTAGCGCATCCCGCCATTTTCTGCCAGCATAGCGACGATGATGGTTATGACAAATTTTCCGGTTATCCGGGGACATGCTTAAATACTTTTTAGCAATTCTTTTGATTCAAATTGTCACTGTGGCGCTGGTGCTGCTGGCGCCTGATGACTTGCAGGGTTATGGCTGGCTGCGCCTGGCAGTACCACTGCTGTTTATCAGTGTGGTTGCTGCATTCTGGTTCAACTCCATGGCAGCTCATCTGCGCAAGGATCATCTTGCCAGGGCCGACAGGAGATTTGCCAAAGAGCGCGAAAAAATACGCGTCAATGCCGAACGCGCCAAGACCCGCGTCGTCAAGCAGGCGCAGAAGGATATCGCCAGGGAGGCGAAAACCACCCACGCCAAAGCCAGCTTCAAGGTTGGAGCCGCTTTTGCCGGCGCCATCGGAGCCGGAGCTCTGATGCTGCTGATCGGCTCCATGACGCTCGGGCTGTCAATTCTCACGACTGCAGGAGGCGCTCTGGGCGGCTACCTCTACCGCGCTCGAAAAGATGTCAGTTCCAGGGATGTCCTGGAAGCACCCGGAGAGATCAAAGTCATACAGGGAGAGACGCTGAAAATCGACAAGCCCCGGAACTCCTGACCCGGGATATCGCAGCCATTTCCTCGTGGTCAGATGACCACTCCTACGCCTCTCATCAGCACTTGCTGTGGGAGCGGCCATCTGGCCGCGAAATGCAGGTGGCAATGCTGGCATGCGGTTGTTGAGATACCGCTATTCACACACATACCAGAACCTCCTGCAAAACTCCAAAAATCGTCATTCCGGCGAAGGCCGGAATCCATAGAATCAGCCACTTACAGACCAGGAAAAATGGATTCCGGCTAAAACATGCCGGAATGACGGGGCTTTGCAAATACTTCACCATTCAATTGTTTTAAGTCTGTGTGCATCTGTGGTTCATAACGCGACGGGTAACATCCCGTTAATTCCTGTAAAATCCAGCTTGGCGTAACACCATGCCGCGTACATATCGGACACCATGACAGACTTGAGCCGCATTCGCGAAATACCCTATAACTACACCTCCTTTTCGGATCGGGAAATCTTTATCCGCTACCTGGGAGAAGATGGCTGGCGGCTGCATGAAGAGCTGCGCTCGACACGCGCCACGGGGCGCTCGGCGAAGATGCTATTCGAGGTGCTGGGCGATATGTGGGTGGTGTCGCGCAACCCCTATCTGCAGGATGATCTGCAGGCGGATTACAAACGGCGCAGGGGCCTGCTCGATGCGCTGCATCATCGCCTCGACCAGTTCGAGTCCCGCGCGCAGGAGAATAACGAGGCACTGCAGCTGCTGCAGTTGGCGCGCGAGGCCGTGATCCGTTTTGGCGACTGTTTCGAGCGCAACAACAAACTGCGCGAGGATGTCTTCACGGCGCTGCAAAACATCACCCGGCGCGACAACATCGACTTTGGCGGCCTGGCTCGGGTCTCCCATTCCACCGATGCCACCGACTGGCGCGTCGAGATGCCCTTCGTGGTGATCTCGCCGGAGAGGGAGTCGGAAGTCGCAGCCATTGTGTCAGCCTGCATCAGCTGCGGCCTGACCATCATTCCGCGAGGCGGCGGCACCGGTTATACCGGCTCTGCAGTGCCGCTGGACACCCGCGCCGCCATCATCAATACAGAGAAACTGGAACGCCTCTCCGCCGTTGAACAAACACTCCTGCCGGGAGTCGAGGGCGATGTCGCCACTGTAAGCTGCGGGGCCGGCGTCGTCACGCGGCGCGTCTCCGATCTGGCCGCACAGCATGGGCTCGCCTTTGCCGTGGATCCCACCTCGCAGGACGCATCTACCATTGGCGGCAATATCGCCATGAATGCCGGCGGCAAGAAGGCAGTGCTGTGGGGGACGACGCTGGACAACCTCGCCTCCTGGAGAATGGTGACGCCGCAGGGTGAGCTGCTGGAGGTAGTGCGCATCAATCACAATCTCGGCAAGATTCATGAACAGCCAACGGTCACTTTTCGTCTCAGCTGGAGAAGAGCTGACGACAAGACCCTGATTCGCACCGAGATGCTGGAGATCCCGGGGAGCGCATTCCGCAAGAGCGGCCTCGGCAAGGATGTCACCGACAAGTTTCTCAGCGGAGTTCCCGGTGTACAAAAGGAGGGCTGCGACGGGCTCATCACCTCCGCCACCTTCATCCTGCATCGCATGCCGGAGCATGTGCGTACCGTCTGCCTGGAGTTCTTCGGCAACGATCTCTCCACTGCGGTGGAGGCGATCATCGAACTCAAGGAGTATGTCGATCGTCTGCCGGAGGTGTCGATGTCCGGCCTGGAGCATCTCGACGAGCGCTACGTCAAGGCGGTCAGGTACGCCACCAAGGCGGCCAAACGCGAACGCCCCAGGATGGTGCTGATCGCCGACATCATCTCCGATGATGAGCACGCACTCTCGGCTGCTGCAGAGCGCATCGTGCAGCTCGCCAATCAACGCAACGCGGAAGGCTTCATCGCCACCTCGCCTGAAGCGCGGCGGCGCTTCTGGATCGACCGCGCACGCACCGCGGCCATCTCCGCACACACCAACGCCTTCAAGATCAACGAGGACGTCGTCATTCCGCTGCAGCGCCTGGCCGACTACAGTCTCGGTATCGAGCGCATCAACATCGAGGAGTCGATCCGCAACAAGCTGGCGATCAAACAGGCGGTGCTGGAGTACCTGCAGGGCGATATGCCAGAGTTATGGCATATCGCCGCCTACGAGGAGTCTGACGAGAACAGCGCCATCCTCAGGGGCAAGCAGCGAGCAGCGACCAAAGCCATGGTGCAGGCCAGCGGACGCTGGCAGCAGATTCTGGAACACATGGATGAAGCTGCATCGATGCATCATACGCTGCTGACAGATGCCGAGATCGAACGGATTCGACCCGGCGACCGCCTCATCGACCTGCTGCTGCGCCGCGACCTGCGCCACTCCTACCGTAACGAGATTGCCGCCCGCCTGGACGGTATCTTTAGCGGCCAGGATATGAAGCCGGTGCGCGCCAGGCTCAAAAAAATTCATCGACGCATCCGCAGCGAGCGCCTCTTCGTGGCGCTGCACATGCATGCCGGCGACGGCAACGTCCACACTAACATTCCGGTGCATTCCCACAACTACCGCATGCTGCAGCAGGCCGACCTCATCGTCGAGCGCATCATGGCGCTGGTGAAGTCATTGGATGGGGCGATCTCCGGCGAGCACGGCATCGGCCTGACCAAGATCCAGTATCTGGACGATGAAAAACTGGATCAATTCGTCGCCTATAAAGATTTAGTCGATCCCGAACAGCACTTCAACCGCGGCAAGCTGATGCCGGGCTCCGGCCTCGAAAACGCCTACACCCCCTCGCTGCAGCTGGTGCAGCAGGAGGCGATCATCCTCGAAGCGAGCGAGCTGGGTCTGCTCAATGACGATATCAAACACTGTCTGCGCTGCGGCAAGTGCAAACCGGTGTGCATGACTCATATCCCGCGCGCCAACATGCTCTACTCGCCGCGCAACAAGATCCTCGCCACGGGGCTCATCATCGAGGCCTTTCTCTACGAAGAGCAGACCCGGCGGGGCATTGCGCTGCGCCACTTCGAGGATATGAATGATGTCGCCGACCACTGCACCGTCTGCCACAAGTGCCTGACGCCCTGCCCGGTCGATATCGACTTCGGCGAAGTCACCATCCGCATGCGCAAGATTCTCGAACAGCGCGGCAAAAAACGCAGCAACCCGGCTGTGATCGCCGCCATGGCGTTTCTCAATACCACCAACCCCACTCTCATCCGCCTGATGCACACCCTGCTGGCCAAGTGGGGATTCAAGGGCATCACCCTGGGCCATCGCCTGGCGAAAACCGCCGGCCTGCTCAAACCCAGGCTGCCGGCCGCGACTACCGGGATTCCGCCACTCACATCGCAGATTGTCGAACTGGTGCGCCGGCCAATCGAGGTCGATTTCCCCAAGCAGGGCTTCCGCGAGGCGCTGCAGCTGGAGGACAAAACCCGGGTGCCGATCATTCGCCAGCCACAGCAGGCGGAGAGCAATGAAGCGGTCTTCTACTTTCCAGGCTGCGGCTCTGAACGCCTCTTTTCAGACATCGGCCTGGCCACCATCGCCATGCTCTACCACAACGACGCACAGGTGATTTTGCCGCCGGGCTATCTCTGCTGCGGCTACCCGCAGACATCCAACGGCATGGCGGATCGCGGCAAGCAGATCACCACAGAGAACCGCGTGCTGTTCCACCGCATCGCCAACACCCTCAACTATCTCGATATCAACACCGTGGTGGTCTCCTGCGGCACCTGCATGGACCAACTGCTGAAGTATGAATTCGAGCTGATCTTTCCCGGCTGCCGGCTGCTCGACATCCATGAATACCTGCTGGAAAAGGAAGTCACTCTCGCTGGCGCCACGGGGAGAAAATATCTCTACCACGATCCCTGCCACTCGCCGATGAAAACCCACGCTCCGCTGAAAGTCGCGCAGCAGCTGACAGGCAGCGAGGTGCTGCTCTCCGAGCGCTGCTGCGGCGAATCAGGAACTCTCGCCACCTCGAGACCCGATATCGCCACCCAGCTGCGCTTTCGCAAAAGCGAAGAGCTGAGCAGCGGCATCAACGCACTGACCGGAAGCAGCCACGCACAGCCGCAGGAGGTGAAGCTGCTGACCTCCTGCCCCGCCTGTCAGCAGGGACTCATGAAATACCGCAACGATACCGGCCTGCAAACCGACTACATCGTCATGGAGATGGCCAACCAGCTGCTTGGTGAGAGTTGGCAGCAGGGATTTATAGATGAGATCAAATCGCAGGGGATCGAGCGGGTACTGCTGTAGATAGCTATATGAATCCCCAAATCCAACACCGGATCGACCAGCTATTGCTGGAACAGGGCGAATACATTCCCCTGGAATTCCTTCTCGCCGAAGGGCGTCTGCTCTACAGTGACTACGAACAGTGGCGCAACGGCAAGCTGCAGCTGTTGGATGAGAAGTTGAGCGGAGATCTTCCACAAATCCGCAAGGATCTCACCCGGGCTGTCATTTACGCCCGCGCCCTGGGACTGGAACCTACGCCACTTGACTATCACCCATGGGGCGGAAGCGCCGCCCTGCGCTTCAGCAGTGATCACCTCCTCAACAGCCTCTTCCATGAAGGCTATTGCAAGAGCGAAGAGCAGCCCCAGCTGGACCTGTTCATGGACACCACCGGCGCCAACCTGGCCAATGATATTGTCATGGCCCTGGGGCGGCGGGATGCAGCTGCAGCCGCAGAACTGCTGGAGAAGCTCCACCATACCGATCCAGGACAGCATCGGCTCGGCAAGCTGGAACTGCTGCTCGATGCGATGCAACAGCAGGATCTTCCGATTACGGATCCCGAAGAGGAGCTTGCCGATCTGCAGGATGAAATCCAGCCCCTGGCATTGGAAATACTGGGCAGGGAGAGCCGTCCCTTTATGGAGCCTTTATGGCGGCGTCTAGGCGAGACGCTGGAAGATCGAAAGTTTGATCCACAGCAAGCGGAACTTCACCGCAGCTACACCGCGTTGCGCAACCTGGATTGGATAGCGGTGATCGAAGCGGTGGAGGCAGAAACTGATTGGCGCAGCCACGCAGTACTGTTGCAGCGCCACGGACGCGCCTGCGAGCAGCTGCAAAGACCAGTCGAGGCGATGCTGGACCGCTTCCAGTTATGTTGGCGTATCCCGGAGCAGGCGGCTCTGGCGCTGACAGATGCCGCATTTGACCTGATTCAGGCCTGGGAGTTGTTCCAGAATTTGGAGCCGGAACTGGAGCCCTCCCTCTTCCCTGCCTGGCTGCTGATCATCCGCCCCGCCCTCAGCAGCTGGCTTCCCTCGCCAGCTGCAGAGACGCCTGCAGATTACCGTCTGCTTTACGCTCTGCAGCGGGAAAAGGATAGACTGGGAGCGGATTCTATGCACCTGCGCACTGAACTCAAGGCGCTGAATCCTGTGCTATTTCATCACTTCATCGCCAATCACTCCAACTGAATCAGAAGTTGCTCACTCCATAGTTTTTTCATTCGCTCCAGACATAAGAGATCATCATAACCACTGAAAAAATTCCTTGACGGCCCCGAACCTGGAAACCATAATGGAACCATAT
>DAOUQU010000206.1 GCA_030625445.1 Gammaproteobacteria bacterium | reverse complement strand
CCTCCTGCTCGGCAAAGAGATCGAGTACAGAGTGGGCCGCCTCGCTGAGTTTAGCGCGGATACCGGCATCTTCAGGCGGCGGCAGCAACGCCAGCCATGCATCGATGGCATCATCGTCAAGATGATCTTCAGGAAGTCTCTGGTTAACAGCTACCATGGTTAGGTTTTAAGTTGTTAGGTTTTAAGTTTTAGGAAAACTGATCAATTCGTCGCTCCAAACATGTTGCTTATCACCAAACACCTTATACCTCCCACCTAAAACCTAAAACGTAAAACCTAAAACTTCCCCACCTAAAACCTAAAACTTAACACATAAAACCTTCCTCCTAAAACCTAAAACCTTCCCTTAGACTATCTCTATTCTCTCGATCTTCTGGAAGCCGCGCGGCAGTTTATGACCACGGCGGCCGCGTTCTCCGGCGTAGGCGTCGAGATCGGCGCTTTTGAGATTCAGGTAGCGCTTGCCCGACCAGGCTCTGAGCACGCCACCCGGTGAGACACAGGCCAGGGCGACAACGAACTCCTCTCTGGAGGCCGCTTTTTTCGCCGGGATGCCGATGATCTTGTTGCCCTTGCCACGGCTCATGGCAGGAAGTTCAGAGACCGCAAACACCAGCATATGACCATCGTTGGTGATAGCGACGAGGCGGTCATCCTGCTGCATAATCGGCGCGGGTTTTAACACCCTGGCGTTCTTTGGAAGGCGCAGCGCTGCTTTGCCTGCTTTTTTATTGGCCAGCAGATGTTTCAACTGCACGCGATAGCCATAACCGGCATCGGACGCCATCAGATACCACTGCTCCTCCTCACCGCCGAGCACGGCGACGAAGGTGGCTCCTGCGGGAGGCGATAGCCGACCAGTCAGCGGCTCCCCCTGTCCGCGTGCAGAGGGCAGCGTATGCGCGCTGATCGAGTAGCTGCGGCCGCAGGAGTCGAGAAACACTGCCGGCTGATTGCTGCGCATTCTGGCGTTGTCAAGATTACAGTCGCCAGCCTTGTAGTTCAATCCTGCCACATCGATCTCATGCCCCTTGGCGGAGCGCACCCACCCCTTCTCGGACAACACCACGGTGACGGGTTCGCTTGGCGCCAGATCGGTTTCACGCAGCGCCTCGGCTGCGTCACGTACAACAATCTGTGAGCGGCGCTCATCGCCATACTCTTCTGCATCAGCCAGAATCTCCTTGCGAATCAGGGTTTTCATGCGCTGCTTCGAGCCCAGCAGCAGCTCCAGCTTGTCACGCTCTGCCGCCAGCTTCTCCTGCTCGGCGCGAATCTTCATCTCCTCGAGCCTGGCCAGCTGGCGCAGGCGGGTATCGAGAACATAATTCGCCTGCACTTCTGTCAGCTCGAAGCGCTGCATCAGCGCCGCTTTGGGATGCTCTTCGGTGCGGATGATATGAATCACTTCATCAATATTGAGGAAGGCGATCAATAATCCATCGAGCAGATGCAGGCGCTCATTGACTTTCGCAAGGCGGTGCTCGAGGCGTCTGCGCACCGTCTCAAAGCGAAACTCCAGCCACTCCCTGAGCATCATACGCAGGTTTTTCACCTGCGGACGGCCATTGGTTCCTATCACATTCATGTTGACACGGTAGGTGCGCTCCAGATCCGTACTGGCAAACAGATGCGACATCATGCGCCCGATATCGACCCGGTTGGAGCGCGGCACTATCACCATTCTGGAGGGTGTTTCGTGATCGGATTCATCCCGCAGATCCTCGACCCAGGGCAATTTTTTAGCGCGCATCTGCGCCGCAATCTGCTCCAGCACCCTGGAGCCGGAGACCTGGTGCGGAAGCGCCGTCACCACCACCTCGCCATGTTCGACCTCCCAGCGCGCACGCATACGCACGCTGCCATGACCCGTCGCATAGATTTTCAACAGGTCGGATGGCGGAGAGATGATCTCCGCCTCGGTCGGATAATCTGGCGCGGGAATGAATTCATGCAGCTCTTCGAGCGTTGCCTTGGGATGCTCGATCAGGTGGATACAGGCTGCAGCAACTTCACGCAGGTTATGCGGCGGAATATCCGTCGCCATGCCGACGGCAATACCGGAGCCGCCGTTGAGCAACACATTCGGCAACCGTGCCGGCAATACCACTGGCTCATCCAGAGTGCCATCAAAATTGGGCTGCCAATCGACAGTACCCTGCCCAAGCTCCTGCAGCAGCAATTTGGCATAGGGGGTAAGACGCGCCTCGGTATAGCGCATTGCGGCAAAGGATTTGGGTTCATCCGGACTGCCCCAGTTGCCCTGCCCCTGCACCAGCGGATAGCGATAGGAAAACGGCTGCGCCATCAGCACCATCGCTTCATAGCAGGCGCTGTCGCCGTGCGGGTGAAATTTACCCAATACATCACCGACAGTGCGCGCTGACTTTTTGAACTTTGCAGTTGCCGACAAACCCAGCTCGGACATGGCATAGACAATGCGGCGCTGCACCGGCTTGAGACCATCGCCGATATTGGGCAGGGCGCGGTCAAGAATGACGTACATGGAGTAATCTAGGTAGGCTTTTTCGGTAAACTCGCGCATCGCCATGCGCTCGATGCCTTCAGTTGTGTAGCTTTGTGTGGTTTCCATTGACTCGGGAGAGAGTGAAGTTGAAATATCTGGGGTGGAGCTTATCAGCATCATGGTGGGATGCGCTAGCGCTTAGTCGTTGTCCAAAAAAAATCCCCCTTATAGGGGCATATACATTACACTTGCCGACAGGGTGATAGTCGCAGCCTGATCAATGCGCAGTCGTTTGTGTGAATTTATGAAGCTGAAGCGTCATCCGTCAATAAGCTGAAACCTCCCACATAACAATGAGGTTCGGCAATAAAACCAACCATCAAGCGGAGATACACTGATGAGTGACAACTCAGCATCTGCATACTGGAAGGCAAACCTGAGGCTGGTCGCCTTCTGTCTTGTCATCTGGTTTATCGTTTCCTACCTGTTTGGAATCATCCTCGTGGAACCCCTCAATGAGTACCGTCTCGGCGGCTATAAACTGGGATTCTGGTTCGCCCAGCAGGGCTCCATCTACACATTTGTGGTTCTGATCTTTTTCTACGCCTGGCGTATGAATGCCCTCGATCGCAAATTCAACGTCCACGAAGAGTAGGAGCTGACGCATGGAACTACAAACATTAACCTATATTATAGTGGGGCTGACATTTTCCCTCTACATCGGCATCGCCATCTGGGCGCGTGCTGCAACAACCGGTGAATTCTACGTCGCCGGCAAAGGCGTGCATCCGGTATTGAACGGCATGGCGACTGGCGCCGACTGGATGTCCGCTGCCTCCTTCATCTCCATGGCCGGCCTGATTGCCTTCAACGGCTACGGCGCATCGGTGTTCCTGATGGGCTGGACCGGCGGCTACGTGCTGCTGGCGATGCTGCTGGCGCCCTACCTGCGTAAATACGGCAAGTTTACGGTGCCCGAATTTATCGGCGATCGCTTCTATTCAAAAACTGCCAGGATCGTCGCGGTCCTATGCCTCATCATTGCCTCCATCACCTATGTTATCGGTCAGATGAAGGGCATCGGCGTGGCATTCTCA
>DAOUQU010000310.1 GCA_030625445.1 Gammaproteobacteria bacterium | reverse complement strand
AAACGAGCCAAAAATCAGAATCGCATCCCCTGCCGCACCGGCCTGTTTTGCAGCCTGGAACGCATCCTGCAGGGAGTCGTGGCTGATCACCCTGGCACCTCCAGCTGACTGCAGCACTGCTGCATGCAGTTTTTCGGCGCTAAAACCACGCTCATCATCGAGTGGATAGATGTGCCACTCATCCACCGCATCACTCAGGGTGGCAACTACAGCCTGCAGCGGTTTATCAGCATACATCGAAAACAGAGCACGCAACTTTCCAGGGAGCAGCATCGTAGTGAGATTGGCTGCAAGCGCCACGGCCGCCTCCTGATTATGCGCGACATCGAGAATAATGAGCGGTTCACCGCTAATGACCTGGAAGCGGCCCGGCAGTTTTGCCTGCATAAGACCCTGACGTATCGCCTCCTGGCTAACGGGCAGTTGCTGCCGCAGCAGATGCAGAATCATCAATACACCGGCAGCATTCTGCAGCTGGTAGTGGCCGCGCATCGATGGCATCGGCAAGGCATGACGAAGCGTCCCGCCGCTCTGCCAACCCCACTCATCCTGCCCCGTCATATAGTGATAATCATCACCGACGTGATAGAGCTTCGCGCCAATTGCTGTTGCCGCCTGCAAAAATCCTGCCGGCATATCCGTTTCGGCATAGACGGCAGGTTGAGCGGCACGCAGAATACCCGCTTTTTCAGCACCGATATCATCCCTGTTATCACCAAGCCATGCCTGATGATCGATTCCGATGGAGGTCACCAGAGCAGCATCGGCATCCATCAGGTTGACAGCATCGAGCCTGCCGCCAAGCCCAACTTCAAGAATCACAACATCCAGTTGATAACGTGAAAAGAGGTCGAGTGCCGCCAGCGTGCCAAATTCAAAATAAGTGAGTGTGATCTCGCCGCGACACTCCTCGATACGTTCAAAAGCCGCGCACAGCTCATCATCACCAGCCTCCTCACCATCGATATGGATGCGTTCGTTATAACGAATCAGGTGGGGGGATGTGTAGCTGCCAACCCGCCACGAGGCCGCACGCAAAATCGCATCGAGATAAGCCACGCAGGAGCCCTTGCCATTGGTCCCCGCGACACTGATGATCAGTGGCTGGAATTTCCCGGGATGGAGTCGCTGCCAAACCTCCTGCAGGCGATCGAGTCCCAGTTCGATCTCGGCGGGATGAATCAGTTGCTGGTAGTCGAGCCACTCACGCAGTGAGCGATTTTTCGTCATCAGGATCGCTGTCGGGGGGTGGAAATTCCGGAACATCCGGTGTGACTTCAGGCTCGGGCTGTAGAGGGGCCATATCAGATGCAGTCAGTATCATCAGGATCCGGTAGAGACGATCCCGTATCTCATGGCGGGAGATGATCATGTCGATGGCGCCATGCTCGAGCAGAAATTCACTGCGCTGAAAGCCCTCCGGCAGGGTTTCACGCACCGTCTGTTCAATCACGCGTGGTCCGGCAAAACCAATCAGCGCGTTGGGTTCGGCGACATTGACATCTCCAAGCATCGCAAGACTTGCAGAGACGCCCCCCATGGTCGGGTCGGTCATCACCGAGATAAAAGGGATGCCTGCTGCCCGCATCTTCGCCAGTGCAGCACTGGTCTTTGCCATCTGCATCAGTGAAAACAGCGACTCCTGCATGCGCGCGCCGCCGCTTGCAGAGAAGCAAATCAACGGCAGTCTGTTTTCCAGCGCAGCATTGACACCGCGAACAAAGCGCTCACCGACGACAGAGCCCATGGAACCTCCCATGAAGGAGAATTCAAAAGCAGCGACAACAACCCCCATCCCCTTGAGTTTTCCCTGCATGACGACCAGCGCATCCTTCTCTTCGGTACTCTTTTGGGCTGCTGTCAGACGGTCCCTGTATTTTTTGCTGTCCTTGAATTTAAGCGGGTCGGTCGCGCTCAGATTTCCACCAATTTCAACGCGCTCCTCCGCATCAAGAAAGAGATCGATGCGGCGGCGCGCACCGATGCGGTTATGAAAGTTGCATTTGGGGCAGACATCATTGTTACGCTCTGATTCAGAACGATACAGAACTGCCCCACACCCCTTGCACTTCTCCCACAACCCTTCAGGAACTGTTTTTTTGGTGTTACCGTCTGTACGAATACGTTGTGGTAATAATTTTTCAAACCAGTTCATAGCATCTTTCCAAGATGGTTTTAGGTGTTAAGTTTTAGGTTTTAGGTGACAAGCAGCCACCAAATACGACCTAAAACTTAAAACCTAATAACCTAATAACCTAATAACCTAATAACCTAATAACCTAATAACCTAATAACCTAAAACCCAACTAACCTAATAACCTAAAACTTACCTACCTACATCTCGTTCCCACC
>DAOUQU010000349.1 GCA_030625445.1 Gammaproteobacteria bacterium | reverse complement strand
ATGCTCTATCCAGATGAGCTACGGGCGCAAATCGAATCCGAATGACAAACTATTCTCGGGCGCCACTCAGAATGTAAAAGTGGTCGGGGTAGAGAGATTCGAACTCCCGACATCCTGCTCCCAAAGCAGGCGCGCTACCAGGCTGCGCTATACCCCGATTTCTTGAAGTCAATAAGGCAACTTCAAGCCTTTAAATGATACGGACTGAATGAGTTCCCGTCAATAACTTCATCGCTCTTTTTTCCCTCAGCCTCTCCGGGGAGAGAGGGAATTTGTCAGGGTTTGTCGGCACTCAGCCCTGCAAGCTCCTCGCCCAGGGCGATCATCAGCTCATCCTCACCCTCTTCCTCCTGATTGAGCTGTTCATCAACCGTATCAACAGTGATGAGCCCTGCAGCAATTTCACGCAGCGCCATCACCGTGGGCTTGTCATTCTCCCATGGAAGCAGTGGTTCGACACCATTCGCCAGCTGACGCGCCCGCTTTGTCGCCAGCAGCACCAGGTTGAAACGATTATCAACATGCTCAAGGCAATCTTCTACTGTAATTCGTGCCATTTTGATTACCCCTTATTCTTCAACTTGCGTATTGAGTGCTTCCTTGATAGCCGCTTCAACTTCCTCTACGGCCAGTTCGGAACTCTTCACGTCATCAACGACAATATTTTTACGGTTGCGACGATCTTTATGGTGCGACAATCCAGTACCAGCCGGCACCAGGCGCCCGACGATGACATTCTCCTTGAGGCCTTTGAGGGGGTCTGACGATCCTCGCACGGAAGCCTCTGTAAGCACACGGGTCGTCTCCTGAAAAGATGCCGCCGAGATGAAAGACTCGGTCGCCAGCGACGCCTTGGTAATACCAAGCAGCATGAGTTCATATTCAGCCGGAAACTTACCCTCGGCTACCAGCTTCTCATTCTCTTCGATCACACGTGCACGCTCGGCCTGCTCGCCTTTGATGAAGCTGGAGTCACCGGAGCTGGTAATCTCGACTTTGCGCAGCATCTGACGCACGATCACTTCGATATGCTTGTCGTTGATATTAACGCCCTGCAGACGATAGACCTCCTGGATCTCCTGAACCATATACTCGGCAAGCACAGTCACGCCGCGAAGACGCAGGATATCATGCGGAATGAGTTCACCCTCGGCAATCACCTCGCCCTTCTCAACGTGCTCGCCTTCAAAAATATCGATACGGCGCCATTTATGGATCAGGGTCTCGTTGGTCTCCCCGCTCTTTTCAGTAATAACGAGGCGTTGTTTGCCCTTTGTCTCCTTACCAAATGAGACAATACCTGTTGTCTCTGCAAGTATTGCCGGTTCCTTGGGTCTGCGCGCCTCGAACAGGTCTGCAACACGCGGCAAACCACCGGTAATATCACGCGTCTTGGATGACTCCTGCGGGATGCGCGCCAGGGTGCCGCCTACTGAGACCGTGCTGCCATCGGCAGCATTGATGATCGATCCCGCCGGCAGAAAATAGTGCGCCGGCATGTTGCTGCCCGGAATATTGATATCGTTGTCGTTCTCATCAACAAGCTTCACCATCGGCCGCATCTCTTTGCCGGCCAGCGGACGCTGCAGCGGATCGATGATCTCCACAGAGGAGAGACCGGTAATATCATCAACGCGCTTCTGCACAGTGACGCCTTCGACAAAATCGACGAAGTGCATCTTCCCGGCAACCTCGGTAATAATGGGATGCGTATGCGGATCCCACGAGGCTATCATTGCGCCTCCCTCTACCTCGGTCTCATTTTGCACTTTCAAATTGGCGCCATAAGGGAGTTTGTAGCGCTCGCGCTCACGTCCCAGCTCATCGAGCAGATGCACCTCGCCGGAACGGGAAGTCACCACATGCTCGCCATTCTCCTTCTCCACAGATTCGATGTTGTAGTAGCGGATCCTGCCGCCATTCTTGACCTCGATACTGTTGGCGGCGGCAGATCGCGATGCGGCGCCGCCGATATGGAAGGTGCGCATGGTCAGCTGGGTGCCGGGTTCACCGATACTCTGGGCAGCGATAACACCAACAGCTTCCCCCTCGTTGACCAGGTGTCCGCGCGCAAGATCACGACC
>DAOUQU010000086.1 GCA_030625445.1 Gammaproteobacteria bacterium | reverse complement strand
TAAGCCAGGGCCTAAGTCAGGATCTAAGCCAGGGCCTAAGTCAGGATCTAAGCCAGGGCCTAAGTCAGGATCTAAGCCAGGGCCTAAGTCAGGACCTAAGTCAGGACCCAGACCAGGACCACAGCCGCAAAGGTAGATTTTGCTCCCCCCTCTTCCTGAGGGGGGCTTTCCTTCCTGTGCAATAGAATCATCCATCATCCACCTCTCTTCTCCAGGCTTCGATACCTGATTGCTTCAGTCAGATGCGTCGACTCTATCTGTTGCCGCCGGTCGTAATCGGCGATGGTGCGCGCCAGTTTTAAAATCCGGTGGTAGGCGCGGTGTGAAAGAGTCAGGCTCTCTATGGCCTGTAGCAACAACGCTTCATCATCAGGCTCCAATATGCAAAACTCCTCGATCTGCTTTACATCGAGCTGACTGTTCAGGCATTGCTGACGCTGCAGCTGAATCCTGTGAGCCTGCTTGACATGCTGTCGAACCTCACTGCTGGTAATTGTTACATCCGGTTTTGCAAGGAGTTTCCGCGCTGGCAGCGCAGGAACCTCTATCTGTATGTCGATACGGTCGAGCAGTGGTCCTGAAATTTTGTTGCGGTAACGGTTGATCTGATCTGATGAGCAGCGGCAGTTTCTGCGGGGATCGCCGAGATGGCCGCAGGGACAGGGATTCATTGCGGCAATCAGTTGAAACCTCGCTGGGAAATCCGCCTGTCGTCCGGCGCGTGAAATCGTAATGGCGCCATTTTCCAGGGGTTCGCGTAGTGCTTCGAGTACACGCCGTTCGAATTCAGGCAACTCATCGAGAAACAGTACGCCGTTATGCGCCAGGGAGATCTCCCCTGGGCGAGGTATGGTTCCACCACCAACAAGCGCTGCCGCTGATGCGGAGTGATGCGGGGATCTGAATGGCCGGATGCGCCATCTGCTGACATCAAACTCCTGGCCGGCAACCGAGCGAATCGCGGCATTTTCGAGTGCTTCATCGCTTGTCATACCCGGCAACAGGCCGGGCAGGCGATTGGCAAGCATAGTCTTGCCAGTGCCTGGAGGGCCGGTCATTAATAGAGAGTGTCCGCCGGCAGCAGCAATGATCAGGCCGCGCTTGGCAGCTTCCTGGGCGATAATCTCGCTGAGATCCGGCAGGGAGCAATCAGTGACCTCCTCATACTCAGCACTGAATGGTTCAATCAGTCGTGTTTGATTGAAATGTTCAGTCACTTCGAGGAGATGTGCTACAGCGTAGACTTCGAGTCCGGTTACCCTGGAGGCCTCTTCGGCATTGGCAGCCGGAACGATGAGTTTTTTTCCATTGCGATGGGCGGCCAGTGCGGCCGGTAGAACGCCGGAAATCGGGCGAATCTTCCCCGAGAGCGCCAGTTCGCCAATCAATTCGTAGTGATGGAGCTGCTGTTGTGAGATATCTCCTGTGGCTGCAAGAATGCCGACAGCGACCGGCAGGTCAAAGCGGCTCCCCTCTTTGGGAACATCCGCCGGTGCAAGATTGATGGTGATGCGCCGCGCAGGGAATTCAAATTCAGAATTTGTGATAGCCGCACGCACACGCTCACGACTCTCCTGCACGGCTTTTTCGGGAAGGCCCACAATGATAAAGGCAGGCAGGCCGTTGCCCAGGTGGGATTCAATGGTTACCAGCGGGGCTGATATGCCTGCGCCTGAGCGGCTGTTAACAATTGAGAGTGACATGCCGATCCCTGGCTATCATAAGTGAAATTTCCTGGTTATTTCCCTGGCTGTTCAAGCTGCGTGACGTGTTTTTCCAGCATCTCCAACTTCTCACGGGTGCGCGCAAGTACGGCCTGCTGGATATCGAACTCTTCGCGAGTGACGAGATTCATGCGTGACAGCGCGGATTGCAACGCGCTATTGAGATGCTGGCGGGTATCTTTTTCCAGCGACGCAAGGCCGGGGGGAAGCGATTTACTCAGCCGCTGGGAGATGTCATCAATGATCTTCGGGTCAAACATGGCAAACCGCTTTTGAAATATCGATGGGAGTATCTATGCTGCCATTATGCCTGCAGCCGATACAAAAGGTAAAGGCAAAAAAAAGCGCAACGAAGGACGTTGCGCTAAAAATAACCACCAAAAGAGGAAATGTTGAATTACGATGTAATTCAGCATGTAAGTATATTCTTATATTTATGGGTAAATGTCAAGTGAAATCTGTGCCTTCTGAGAAAATTGTCGTATTTGAGAATGCACTTGAGACACTTGAACCCTTGCAAAACTCGTGAATAGTGAGCTTTGTCATCTCGAACGAATGTGAGAGATCTTGTTTATCAATCAGTTAAGATTTCTCCTTTCAGTCGAAATGACAGCTTTTGAGAGTTTTGCAAGAGGCCCGCTTGCAACTGATTAATACCTTTGATTGTTATCCGACTACTGCTCCTGCAGCATCAGGCGTTTGACGGGTTTGCCCTGTCGCAGATGTGACTCGAGGATCTCATCCAGATCCTCGTGATCAATCCATGTATACCAGACTGCATCAGGATAGACGGCAATCACCGGTCCCTCGCTGCAGCGATTCATGCAACCGGCGGTATTGATGCGGCTTTTCCCCTTGCCATAGAGGTCGAGGTCCTTGGCGCGCCTCTTCATGTAGTTACGCGCTTCCAGTGAGTCATAGTCCTGGCAGCATGGCTCTCCATCGTCACGTGTGTTGGTACAGAAAAAGAGGTGGTGTTTGTAGTAGGACATAAGCATTCCAGGGTTAGGCACCTTAAACAGAGTCTGCGCATAGTATACTCTGCTGACCTCTCTATCTGTTGCCCTGCTGTGTGTGAATACTGATTTTCTCATCAAGGAGGCTGACCGCTGCGTGAAATGCGGCCTCTGTCTGCCCCATTGCCCGACCTATCAACTCGCTCGCGATGAGGCTGAATCACCACGCGGGCGTATAGCGCTGATAGAGGGATGGGTCTCGGGAGATTTGGATGCCGATCACTCTCTGCTCAAGCACCTGGATCACTGCCTGTTGTGTCGTCGCTGTGAGGATGCCTGTCCATCTGCCGTCAACTATACAGCGCTGATGGATGCAGCGAGAGCATCTCTTCCTCGTACAGCTCCCCGCTGGTTGCCTGATACCCTTGCAGATCGCGGGCGGCAGCGTATGGCCATGAAATTAGCAACAGCTGCAGTGAAGTTTGGAATGCAAGCATGGTTTCCTTCTGTGGTCATTCGGCGTCTGCTCTCTGTTGCAGCATCTATTCATGATGTTGAGCCCCGTTTTCGAATCATACTGAAAAATCGCTATGCTGCCACTGGAGTGGTGAAGGGAGAGGTGGCGTTGTTTACGGGATGTATGGGCGAAATGGTCGATATGCCGGCAATAGAAGCAGCGATTAAAATAATCACTGCCAGTGGCTATGTGGTTTCTGTTCCGCCATCTCAGCAGTGTTGTGGAGCCATGCATGCGCATGCCGGAGATCAGCAGCGTGCTGCTGAACTAAAGAGGGTCAATCTGACTGCATTTGCCAAAAAGGGGTATGACGCGCTGATCACTCTCAGCAGCGGATGCGGATCTTATCTGGCCGACATTCCTGAACTGGATTGTCCGGTGATGGATGCGGGCGCCTTTATTCAGCAAAACGGGGGCATCATGGAACTTCCTCTCACTGAAGTCAGGCGCAAAGTCGCCATCTTTCTGCCCTGCACGCTTGCAGCCATGGGACAGCAGAAGCAGGTGATGGCTCTTTTACAAAATTTACCCGGCGCTGAATTGCTCGAACTGCAGGGTATGGGATGTTGCGGTGGAGCCGGCCTGCATCTCATTACCCAGCAACACACCGGAGAGCAGCTGGTGAAACCACTCATCGATCAACTGGCTGCATCACAGGCAGGCATCGTGGCGACAACCAATAGCGGCTGTGCGCTGCAGTTGCAGTTGGCGGCTAAAAAAGCAGGGCTAGTCATCTCAGTGGTTCATCCGCTAGAATTGGTTGCAGAGCAATTGGTGAAAACCTAAACTGGAGAAGAGAAATGACGAGAGCCTATTCGCCCTTTGATAAAGTCATCATGCAGATTGATCAGGCCGTGCAGACCATCTTTGGTCAGCCAAAAGTGACAGAACGCGGCAATCCCGCTGCCGGACTTGATGAAACGGATCTGAGTGATGCGGAGCGCGATCATACTGCGCGCCTGATGCGCATCAATCATACCGGTGAGGTGTGTGCCCAGGCGCTCTACCAGGGACAGGCGCTGACGGCCCATGACCCTTCTGTGAAAACCAGCATGGAGCGGTCCGCCATGGAGGAGAATGATCACCTCGAGTGGTGTGAAACACGTATCAAAGAGCTCGGTGGCCGCACCAGCCTGCTAAATCCACTCTGGTATGCAGGCTCTTTTGCTATCGGCACGTTGGCGGGTATCGCAGGTGACAAGTGGAGTCTTGGTTTTGTTGCAGAGACCGAGCGCCAGGTTGAGGCGCATCTGGATGAACACCTCTCCGAAGTCCGCCCTGAAGATCAGAAAACCACAGCCATTCTGCAGCAGATGAAAGAGGATGAAATCAACCATGCCACCAAAGCGGTGGAGAAGGGCGGGGTGGAATTACCATCCCCCATCCGCGAAGGAATGAAGATCACAGCAAAGGTGATGACAGGGAGTGTCTATTATCTCTGATTTTCCACACAAACGGATTTTGTGTTTCAGGGAGAACTCTTGCAAAAATAGTGCCTGAAACAAGAAATAATGTCACCGTCATGGCGACGATGGATCGCAAATGATTTAATTTATGCATATCTTGTCTCATGCGGAAAACAGGCGGAGGTATACTACCTCTTTTTTTCCAATCTCCGCTGCGGAGATTGGCTATTCATAGAGGGTAGCAATCTGTGCGCCTGATGCATGCGCTGGCGAAAGTTGGCGGAAATACCACGCTCTCCCGTATTCTCGGATTTGTCCGTGATCTGGTATTTGCGCGCCTGTTTGGCGCCAACGAGATGACGGATGCTTTTTTCGTTGCTTTCAAGATACCCAACTTTCTGCGCCGCCTGTTTGCCGAAGGCGCCTTTTCGGTCGCATTTGTGCCGGTGCTCTCAGAGTATAAGGCGACACGCAGTTTTGATGATCTGAAAACCTTCGTCGATCATATCGCCAGTACCCTGGGACTGGTGCTGTTGATAGTGTCGGTGGTTGGGGTTCTCGCGGCGCCACTGCTGATCGCGCTGTTTGCGCCGGGATGGTATTTCGGCGACGGTGGAGATGCCGATCTTGCAGCGGATATGTTGCGGCTCACCTTCCCTTATCTGCTGTTTATCTCACTGACTGCCTTTGCCGGCGGCATATTCAATACCCATAACCAGTTCGGTATCCCCTCTTTTACTCCGGTGCTGCTGAATCTGGTATTGATCGCCTGTGCCTACTGGCTGTCGCCTTTTGTTGATCCACCGATCATGTCGCTTGCCTGGGGAGTACTGATTGCAGGCATTGCTCAATTCACATTCCAGCTGCCATTTCTCTACCGGTTGAAACTGCTGCCGAACTTCACCAAACCGACCTTCAAAGACGAGGGAATTTCACGTGTTCTGAAGTTGATGGCCCCGGCAATCTTCGGTGTCTCGGTAACCCAGCTGAATCTGCTGCTCGATACGCTGATCGCCTCCTTTTTACAGAAGGGGAGCATCTCCTGGCTCTACTACTCCGATCGCCTGATGGAGTTTCCTGTCGGCATCCTGGGCGTGGCGCTGGGAACGGTCATATTGCCCAACCTCTCGAGAAAGCATGCTGAATCCTCTCCACGGGAGTTCTCGGAAATGCTCGACTGGGCCTTGCGCTGGGCGGTATTGCTGGGCATCCCGGCTGCAGTCGGTCTGCTGGTGCTTGCCGGACCACTGATTGCGACACTGTTCCAGTCGGATGTCTTTGATGCGCATGATGTGCAAATGGCGCGTTTGAGCCTCATGGCCTACTCATGCGGGTTGATTCCCTTCATGGTGATCAAGGTATTGGCGCCGGGGTTTTATGCGCAGCAGGACACCAAAACTCCGGTGAAGATTGCGATCGTGGCGATGGTCGTCAATATGGTGATGAATCTCATATTGATGCAGTTTTTACAGCATGCAGGCCTGGCGCTGGCAACATCCATCGCAGCTGCGGTCAATGCAACGCTTCTGTTCCGGATTTTGCGCAAAAGAGAGATCTATCAACCGCCGCCCGGCTGGCCGCTGCTATTGCTGCGAGCGGCAATAGCGGCTGCCGCGATGGGAGGGATGCTCTATTGGCTGGCAGGCCCCTTGCAGCAGTGGCTGGTTTCAGACTGGGTATGGCAAACAAGTCATCTTGCCGCCTGGGTGATTGTTGGAGTAGTCGTCTATTTTGGCGTGCTGGCTGCTGTGGGGGTTCGCGTCAGGGACTTTCGTGGCCGGGCAGTATAATTTCAGAAATAGATACTAATCTACTGCCTCCGGCAAGGTCTTGCCGGGGTTCAGGATGTTGTTTGGATCGAACTGGCGTTTGATTTGATGCATTAACTGCAGTGCCACAGGATCAAGTTCGCGTGCGATGTGATCGCGTTTTACAAGCCCGACACCATGTTCCCCGGAGAGGGTGCCCTGCAGCTCCAACACCAGTGAGAAGACGTCTGACAGACAGGCTTCGGCGCGCACCGTCTCCTCATGGTCATCGGGGTTCGTCAGCAGGTTGACGTGGATATTACCGTTTCCTGCATGCCCGAAATTGACGATTTGTATATGGTGCTGCAGCGAGAGTTTTTCCAGCCCTTCAATCAGGCTCGGTAGTTGTGAGATTGGAACTACGACATCCTCGTTG
>DAOUQU010000433.1 GCA_030625445.1 Gammaproteobacteria bacterium | reverse complement strand
AGGAGATTCTCGCCAGTCATGTGACATATCCTGTCGAATCCCAAAGCGACAAACCTGTTTTCGACGCCGATCCGCTAAACCTGTTTCTGGTGGTCGAATCGGGGGATCATCACGTCACCGTGCTCGATGGTGATAAATTCGAACCCATTCACCGTTTTCCATCGCGTTTCGCCCTGCATGGCGGACCAAAATACAACTCCACTGGGCGTTTTGTCTACTTCACCTCGCGCGATGGCTGGATCAGCAAATTCGACATGTACCAGTTGAAAATGACGGCGGAAATCCGCGTCGGGATCAATGCCCGCAATAGTGCTATCTCCAGCGATGACCGTTTCCTGATCGTGGGCAACTACATGCCGAATACGCTGGTAATTCTGGATGCCGCAGACCTCAGCCTGGTGAAGATTATCCCGGTTGTGGATAGCAAGGGAGAGAGTTCGCGCATTTCGGCCGTCTATGATGCGCGCCCCCGCAGCAGCTTTATTGCTGCACTCAAAGACAGCCCGGAGGTGTGGGAGATCAGTTACGCCGACCCGCCCCCGGCCGGTTTCGGCACATGGGTGCACGATTATCGTAAAGAGTCCGGAGAGGCAGCCACAGAACAATTCCCGATACGCCGTATCAAACTCGATTCTGTGCTGGACGACTTCTTTTTCGATCAGGAGTATGTGCATATCCTCAGCGCATCGCGTAAAGGCGAAGGCCAGGTGGTTGACCTGGATCTGGGCCGCAAGGTCGCCGACCTTGCCATTCCCGGCATGCCGCATCTCAGTTCAGGGATTACCTGGAAGCGCGGCGAGCAGACCGTGCTGGCGACTCCCAACCTCAAGGAGAGCGCCGTTACTATCGTTGACATGAAAAGCTGGAAACCCATCAAAAAGATCCCTACTCTGGGCTCCGGATTTTTCATGCGCAGCCACGAAAACTCCCCCTATGCCTGGGTCGATGTCTTTTTCGGCAAGGACAAAGACGCCATGCACGTGATCGACAAGCAGAGTCTGGAGATCGTAAAGACCCTGCGGCCTGCGCCGGGCAAGACATCAGCGCATGTGGAGTTCACCCGCGACGGCCGCTATGCGCTGGTGAGTATCTGGGAGATGGACGGCGCACTGGTGGTCTATGATGCAAACACCCTGGAGGAGATAAAGCGCATTCCCATGAAAAAGCCTGTCGGAAAATATAACGTCTATAACAAGATTACACGCTCAGCAGGAACCAGCCATTAATACGCACATAATTTGACTCTTACTCCTGCGCCTTCTACAATTGATGCAGTGATGTTATTAATGGAGGCATCAATATGCGAACCACATTGACACTCGATGACAGCTTGGCTAATCAGCTTAAAAAACTCGCCAATCATGAAGGCAAGTCATTTAAAGAGATTGTGCATAAAACCCTGCTCATCGGGCTTCAGCATGACAAGGACCCACAACCGCAAGGCTACCAACTGACTCCCGTCTCTCTAGGAG
>DAOUQU010000435.1 GCA_030625445.1 Gammaproteobacteria bacterium | reverse complement strand
CAGTTGACGTTGATATTACTCTCCCTGTTTTCTGCTGAGAGCGTCTCGGTTAGAGTAATGACAGCTGCCTTGTATGCGCAATAGGCCCCCATTTTCGCCTTGCCTTCACGCGCAGCGCGGGCCGAGATGTTGATGATTTTTCCACCTCCGTTTTCCAGCATGGCGGGAAGAGTGGCCCGGCAGCAGTTAAAGACGGAGCGCACATTCAGATTCATCATGAAGTCCCAATCCCTGTCAGCAGTCTCGTGAACCAGAGGTCCCATGGTGAATCCGCCAGCGATATTGGCGAGAATGTCGATCTGACCAAAAGTGCCACTGACTTTGCTGACCATGGCAGAGACAGACTCCGGGTCGATCAGGTTGGTTGGGATGATGGCCGACTCAGTTTCCTCTGGAAGGGCGTCCTGCATCTGCTGTAGACGCTCCTCATCGATATCGACGAGTGCGATATTGGCCCCTGCAGCAGCAAATGTTTGTGCAACCGCTGTGCCCAGATTACCGGCGGCGCCAGTGATAATGATGGTTTGATTGTTGAATTCCGACATGATTTCTTCAGCCTCATTTGGTGGTTGAGCTCAAGTGTAAAGGAACCACAGAATATGTCTATGGGATCGGAGTTCGGGCGAAGCGACCTGATCAGAGCTCCCTGAACAATCTTCCGTATGCCTCCAACCATGTCTGAAACCCTGTTATTCAGAATCGCGGTGAGAAACAGCTTGTTACCATGAAATGGCTGGATAAATCACTGATCGCTCGGTAAACTCGGTATTCCATTGATCAGTGACGGGCCTCCTGCTCTTTCCTGATCTCGTTTACAGGAGAGGATAGTGAAAAAATATATTTTTGGAAGACGTCTGCTGGCTACTGTTATGGTGGCAGCCTTGACTCTGGTTGCGCCGCTGACAGCGAATGCTGCTGATGCCTACAATAGTGATGACTGGGAATATAGCGCCAGTGTCTACATGTGGATGCCCAGTATGAAAGGAGAGACCAACTTCGGTGCTGACTTCGATATCGACTTTGGAACCCTGCTTGATAATCTCAAGATGACTTTCATGGGGGCATTCGAGGCGCGCAATGGCGACTGGTCTCTGTTCACCGATGTGGTCTATCTGAATGTGGGCGGCAGTCAATCAGGCACGGTAACCGGTGACGGCCCTTTCGGTTTGCACAGGAGTCGTGATGTGAGTATCGGTCTGAAATCCTGGATCATCACGCTGGCCGGCGGCTACAATATCGTGGACAGTGAAAAGAGCAGGCTCGATATTATCGCGGGAACAAGATATTTCTATCTCGAAGAGGATCTTGGTCTCAAGATTGATGTCGGTTCTGTGAGAATCTTTGATCGCTCGATTTCCGTATCTGATCATGTGTGGGATGCAATTGTCGGGGTCAAGGGCCATGTCAACATCGATGCCAACTGGTATCTTCCCTACTATTTCGATATCGGCGCAGGAGGCTC
>DAOUQU010000124.1 GCA_030625445.1 Gammaproteobacteria bacterium | reverse complement strand
TCTTTTATCCCTCTCGACAAAGAACCGGCTACTGCCGGTTTTTTGCGTCAGGGCGGTGAGGTTTTAAGAGTTAGGTATTAGGTTTTATGTGATGAACATCCAGGTACCGTGGATTTCCTAACACCTAAAACCTCCCCACCTAAAACTTTCTTTTAAGGAATCATCATGCCACGAATGGTGTAGAAAAGCATCGCCGCCATGATTGCGGAAGCGGGGACGGTAATCACCCATGCCGCGGCAATTCTCATCAGCGCTGAACGTTTCACCAGCTCCTGGCGGTAAACCTTGCGCAAAGCTTTACGCTCCTTCTTAGTTAAATCGGCTTTTGCAGTGTGCGCTTTCATCTGCTGCAGCATCACACACTTCTCATCGATGGAAGCCTTGCCGAACTCTCCCAGAAACTCTTCGACCACATTCTGATCCTTGCCTGTGTGATGATGCTCGATATCCTGGATGATGTTGGCATAGTTCGATTTCAGGTATTCACGCAAAAACCCGATGCCGAAAATACCGCCGACCGCGATGTGCGTGGAACTCACTGGCAGACCCAGTTGCGAGGCGATAATCACTGTGATTGCCGCCGCCATGGCAACACTAAAAGCACGCATCTGATCCAGCTGGGTAATCTCGCTTCCCACGGTGCGGATCAGTTTCGGGCCAAACAGCGCCAGGCCGATGACGATGCCGATGGCGCCGATCGCCATCACCCAGATCGGAATGGCAGCCTTGGTGGCGACACCACCACTGATGATTGCGTCATTGATTGCCGCCAGGGGACCGACTGCGTTGGCGACATCGTTGGCGCCATGCGCAAAACTCAGCATTGCGGCCGCAAAAATCAGCGGCACGGTAAACAGTGAGTTGATGCTGCTTTTTTCATTGGATAACTTGCTGGAGTATTTACGCACCAGCGGTACGACGATAAACCAGGTTGCAACTGCGACAGCAACGCCGATTCCCAAAGCCGTTATGAGATCGATTTTCCAGATTTTTTTCAATCCCTTGAGCGCCAAGTAGGTGCTGAAAGCCATCACCATCAGTGACACCAGAATCGGCACCATACGCTGTGCAGCGGCGATCATATCTTTCTTGTAGGTGATCGAGTGCTTGATCCAGTAGAGAAACAGAGCCGCTATGATGCCGCCAAGCACCGGTGATATGACCCAGCTTGCTGCAATCTTGCCCATGGTCGCCCAGTTGGCGATCTCCCAGCCGCCTGCCGCAATTCCCGCTCCGAGAACGCCGCCGACGATGGAGTGCGTCGTCGACACCGGGGCGCCGACAGCAGTCGCCATATTGAGCCACACAGCGCCGGCAAGCAAAGCTGCAATCATCAGCCAGATAAAGGTCTCGCCATCAGTAATCAGCGCAGGATCGATGATGCCTTTCTTGATGGTGCTGACAACATCGCCACCGGCAATCAGCGCCCCCGATGCCTCAAAGATACCTGCAATGATAATGGCGCCGGTCAGAGTCAGCGCCTTGGAGCCAACAGCCGGGCCGACATTATTGGCCACATCATTGGCGCCGATATTCATTGCCATGTAGCCGCCGATCATGGCGGCTATGACCAACTCGATACTGAACGGCTTGCCAATCACGTCGATCGTGGATGCGTAGAGCATGATCATGACGATGAACAGCAGAGCCGTTCCGATACGGAACATCTCTCTGCGGCCAAACTTGGTTGCATCCTCTATATTCTGGATATTGTTGAGTTCCATTTTATTACTCCGAATCTAAATAGAAAATCAATGACCTTCGCCATGAAAAGGCAGCGGTCAATAGCGTAACCGTCACAACTTCGGGAAGAAAATTAAGCGCTGTAATACAACTGCCATATTTTACATCCTGACAGGATTTTTGACACAAAAAATAGCGCTTTGTTGAGGCAGATCAAGAACAGAATGGAGATAGTTGGCAGTTGGCAGTTGGCAGTTGGCAGTTGGCAGTTGGCAAAACTCTAATCGAGTCATTGCCATCTGCAACTCTTTTCTGCTGCAATCTGTAACTTTTTTGTTTTTTCTGCAAACTGAATACTGATGACTGCCAACTTTTTTTACCGACGACTGCAAACTTTCTTTTCTGCTAACTTTCTACAGGCACCGGATCGACATCCCAAATTCTTTCACAGTAGTCGCGGATGGAACGATCCGAAGAGAATTTTCCCATGCGCGCAACATTCAGAATCGACATGCGGTTCCAGTGATCCCGGTCGCGCCAGGCGTGATCCACCTCCGACTGGCAATCGATATAGGATTGGTAGTCTGCCAGCACCAGATAGGGATCATGGTAGAGAAGATCATCGGTCAGCGGCCTGAAAAGATCACTGTCACCGTGGGAGAAAATCCCCGCGTTGATGAGATCGATCGCCTCTCTAAGATCGGGATTCCCAAGATAGATATCGTGAGGATGATAGCCCTGCATCTTGCGTTCCACGACCTGCTCTGCTGTGAGGCCGAAGAGGAAGAAGTTTTCATCTCCGACCTCCTCACGAATCTCCACATTGGCGCCGTCCAGCGTGCCGATGGTGAGTGCGCCATTCATGGAAAACTTCATGTTGCCGGTGCCTGACGCCTCTTTTCCTGCGGTGGATATCTGCTCCGAGAGATCGGCAGCCGGAAAGATGGACTGCGCACTCTTGACATTGAAGTTGGGAAAAAACACCACGCGCATGGAACCGTTGACATCCGGGTCATTATTGATCACTTCGCCGACCGAGTTGATCAGCTTGATGATCAACTTCGCCATGAAGTAGCCGGGCGCGGCCTTGCCACCGAAGATAAATGTACGCGGCGCCATATCCATACCGGGATTCTGTTTGAGACGATTGTAGAGGGTCACGATATGCAGCACATTGAGGTGCTGGCGTTTATACTCATGGATGCGCTTGACCTGGATATCGAACAGAGAGTCCGGGTCAACAACCACTCCTGTCTGCTGTTTGATGAGGCCTGAGAGATGCAGCTTGGCGGTACGCTTCATCTCCCGCCACTCCTGATGAAAAACCTGGTCATCGGCATACTGTTCCAAAACCCGTAGATTATCCGGATTCCAGGTCAAGCCCTTTCCCGCCAGTCTGGTCAGGATTTGACACAACCCCGGATTGCTCAACTGTACGAAGCGGCGCGGCGAGACGCCATTGGTGACATTATGGAATTTCTCCGGGGCGCACTCATAAAAGTCTTTAAGAATGGTTGTTTTGACCAGCTCCGAGTGCATCTCCGCCACACCGTTGACGGCGAAGGAGCCGACAGTGGCCAGGTTGGCCATACGCACCCTGCGTTCGCCATCCTCACCGATCAGCGACATGCGGTTGATGCGCGCATGATCCCAGGGAAAGCGCATGCGCACATCATCCAGAAAATGTCGATTGATCTCATAGATAATCTCCAGGTGCCTCGGCAGCAGGCTGCCAAAGAGATCCAGCGGCCAGGTTTCGAGCGCCTCGGGGAGCAGGGTGTGATTGGTATAGGCAAAGGTATTGCGGGTGATCTCCCAGGCCTGATCCCAACCCATCTCATAGTCGTCAATAAATAGCCGCATCAGCTCAGGAATGGCAATCGAAGGGTGGGTGTCATTGAGCTGGGCAACAAATTTGTGATGAAAACCCTCAAGATTCTCATTTTGCTGCAGATGCAGACGGATCATATCCTGGAGCGAACAGGAGACAAAAAAGTATTGCTGTTTGAGACGCAGCTCCTTGCCCACCACTGCCTCGTCGTTGGGATAGAGCACCTTGCTGATATTCTCCGCCGCCACCTTTGCCTCGACAGCGCCGTAGTAGTCGCCCTGGTTGAAGGCCTGGAAATCAAAAGATTCACTCGCCTGGGATGACCACAATCGCAGCAGGTTGGTGTTATTGACGCCAAACCCGAGGATGGGAGTGTCATAGGCGACCCCCATGATCTCCAGGTCAGGAATCCAATTGACCCGCAGGTTGCCATCGGCATCGCTATAGTGGTCTGTATGACCACCGAATTTTACCGGGTAACGCAGCTTGGGACGAGGCAATTCCCAGGGATTGCCGTTTCGCAGCCACAGGTCTGAGATCTCGACCTGCCAGCCATCATGGATCTCCTGATCGAAGATGCCATATTCGTAGCGAATGCCATAACCAATCGACGGGATCTGCAGTGTCGCCAGAGAGTCAAGATAACAGGCGGCGAGTCGTCCCAGCCCGCCATTGCCAAGACCCGGCTCCTCCTCCTGATCGAGCAGTTCATCGAGATTGAGTCCGATGATCTCCGCCGCCTCACTGGCCTCGTCATAAATTCCGAGGTTGATCATGTTGTTGGCAAGATGCGGGCCAAGCAGAAACTCCGCCGAAAAGTAGCACACAGTACGTGCGTGCTTCTTTTTATAAGTCTGCGCTGTCTTGATCCATCGTCCCCACAAACGATCGCGCACCGTATAGGCGCCGGCCTTGTAGAGATCATGGTATGTCGCTACGTCAGGATGTTTGCCCTGCACATACAGCAGGTTGTCCTGAAAGGCGCGTTTCAAAGCGTCCACACTCATGCCTGTGCGGGTATGTTCATGCTCGTTAAGAGGTTTGGAATCGGGTTGTTTGCTCATGGCTTAGAAAACTCCTGGGTGCGTAGGGCTATAAAAGTTTGCAGCTGTCAGTTCCGCTGGCGCCCAAGCTCCAGCTTGGGCGCCAATCCTTGAAGCTGGAGCTTCGCGAAGCAGATCCCCAAGCTGGAGCTTGGGGACCAGTTAACTGCAAACTGCCAACTCAATCATGCGCCGTAGGCATCCTTGTCCAGCAGGATATCAACTGTATCATGAGCGCCAATGTTCGCAATGGGAAGATCCTCCCCCTGCTTCCAGCCAGTCACTGCCACTTTTTTTCCTGCCCCTGTCACCAGGATCAGAAGCTCCCTGCAGTCACTCAGTGCATTGCGGCTCAGGCTGACCCTGTCAGGCGGAGGCTTGGGCGCATCATGCACAGCATGCACCAGTTCAGAGTCGGAGTGAATCTGCCCGGGAAAGAGACTGGCAGTATGTCCATCTTCACCCATGCCCAGCAGCACCATGTCGAAGGGTACGGTATCAGCAATCAGTATACTGTATGCAGAAGCCCCTGCTTCGGCACCCAGCTCGGCCGGAATGGGATGAATATTTTTATCTGGAATCGTGACATGATCAAGCCAGCCGGAAGCAGCCATGACGCTATTGCGCTCTGCATCTTCCTTCGGCAGACAGCGTTCATCACCAAAATAGACATGCCATCTTGACCAGTCAGTGTCAGCATCAACCAGCAGACGGTAGGTTGATTCGGGAGTGGTGCCGCCAGCCAGCACGATGGAAAAACTGCCTTGCGCAGTAATCGCCCTGTCAGCAGCTGTTAATATACGCTGAGCGGCCTCGCGCGCCACACCTGGTGCGTCATCAAACAGATGCCAACGGCTCACGGGCACTGCATTCTCCTTTTGTTTATATTGCAGATTCGATGGTGCAATGCGCAAAG
>DAOUQU010000385.1 GCA_030625445.1 Gammaproteobacteria bacterium | reverse complement strand
GAATCTCCCTTTCGTGCTGCCAAATTCATATGTTGATTCACCTGATTTCACAGTCACTCCAGGCATTTTCACCTCTCCACTCAGACTCTCACGCAGCGGATAATTCCAACTCCCATACTGCAGCTCCATTGGGCCGGCAGCGAGCTCCAGCGTGTTCGTACTCACTCCCTCGTATTCGATTTCAATGCGGTTCTCGCCGAAAGACCAGAGCGCGTCACCACTCCTGAGCAGAGAAAAAAGCTGCTCCTCTGCACTCTTCATCTGTGGTGACTGCACACTGAAATCCCTGATCTGCATGACACCGGCGTGCAGCTGCGCCCCCGCATCGAGCTTTCCATTGAGACCTTCATCTGTGACTTCCACGTCTCCAGTGGCGATGAAGCGGGCCTCTTCGAGAGTGACATCGCCACGGGAGATGCTCTCCGAGCGCATATCCACATCAAACATCCCCTGCAGCACGCTGTCATTGATTGCAAGATGCGCGCTTGTATTCATTTTCAGCTGCTCACTGGCAATGGAACCGCGTTTCAATCCAAACAGGGTCATGTTGCCCGTCACTTCTACCTGCGCGCCGTGCTGATCCTGCTGCAGTTGAATCTCTCCCTGCGCCGACACCTCTGCGCGCTGCAGTTGCAACGTCTCATTATTGACCTGTTCAACCTGACCATCGAGCACAAATCCTGATTTGTTGTTTTCAAAATCCGGCGCCAGGGTGAGCGTCACATCCATATCCGCCCCATACTGCGGAAAAGGGAGCTGAAACAGCTCGCCCCAGGCGCGCAACTCCCGCATATCCGATTTCAGTCTGATGGTCAGTGGAGACTCCTTTTCCAGCTGCAGTGTTGCACTCAATACCGGCTGCTGATCTCCGTCGGCCGCTTCGAGCAGCCACTCTCCCCTGCCGCGATGCTGCAGTTGCAGAAAACGCTGGCGCTGCTGTTGCGAAAACGGCACTATCTTCCCCTGCAGCACATCACCATGATGACTTAATTCGAGCTGCGCACGAATCAGGGGGTCGGTCTGATCACCCTGAAAAACAGCGATCTGCTCAACTGTTATCTCTCTCACCGGAACCCTATCGCGCCAGTCATCATCTAAAAGCCTCTTGAGCTGACGCAACTGCTCCATCAGTGGCAACGATTTTGACTCCGGCAGGCGAATCTCGATATTGCCGAAATCCATGCCCTGGAGAGTGCCGGAGAGCAGATCTTCCGGCTGAAATCTCAGCCGCATCCCGCCCAGCTTGATCAACATGCCATCTTCAGCTGATCGCAGCTGCATCTCGCTGATATCTGCTGTATTCAGTCCCAGAGACGCCTCTTCCATGCTCTGCAACTCGAAGCCGCTCGCGGCGAGGCGCGCTTCAAGCTGATGACGCACTATCCCCGGCAGAGTGAATAAAAGCGCTGCAACCAGAGTGCAAAAAAGGAGTACGGCGATCAACAGGTAAGATTTTTTTCTGTTCACACAGAGATAATACTTGAACAAGTGGCTCACTACTTACAAAATGGCAAAACTATCTAACATCTCAATAACTCCGTTCTGCTAGGCAGGGTTGGGATTTGCTTTTCAGGGCTGTATAAAACAGGGATGTTTTATCAGAGCGTACAGGGATGTATTCACAGCGGCGCTGAAAGGCTGATCCCGACCCTGCAAAGACTCGAACGATGCACGGACTTTATGAAAAGTTACTGTTTTTCAAGAGTTACATGATTATACCACACAATTAAATTTATTATAAGTAACTGTAAAAACTCCAGGTTTACCACTATAGCCTAGATTATTTTGGGGTAATTTATATGAGAGTGGGTTTTTTATTTTATCAAACTAAGT
>DAOUQU010000200.1 GCA_030625445.1 Gammaproteobacteria bacterium | reverse complement strand
AAACGCACACTGAATTTGGAAATATCGAAGCTGGTTACCGGACGGATACCGCTTTTACCTGCGAGAATACTCTCCCAGGTTGTTTTCACATCATTTCCCACCGGTGTGACCAGGCCAAGACCTGTCACCACTACCCTGCGTTTAGACATGTGGAATACACCTCATTCATGAATCGGCATGCAGCATGCTGCTGTAATACCATCTATTCGAAAGGCCGCTGATCTCTATCAGAAAAACAACAGCCTTCCGGACATCTTTCTGATCAGATTTGAATCAGCTGGCTGCGTTGATATAGTCAACCGCCTGTTTAACAGTGGTAATGGTCTCTGCCTTGTCATCAGGAATCTCTGTCTCGAACTCCTCTTCCAGAGCCATAACCAGCTCAACTGTATCCAGTGAGTCGGCACCCAGATCGTCAATAAAAGAGGCATCAGAAGTGACCTCATCCTCTTTTACACCCAACTGGTCAACAACGATCTTGCGTACACGTTCTTCAATACTCATTTTATAAACTTCCTCTTTTAGGATATCAAGGTTGTGCCAGACTGGTGTCTGGCTCTTTATTGCTGAGCTTACACCGAAGCCCGGATAAAAATCTTACTACATTGTATTGTGATTTTCCGGCGCGTCAATGCAGGGAAAACCCTAAGGAGTCTCTGAGCGAATCGCTACGCGTTCGCTCAGAGACTCCTGCAAGTTATTCTCCTAAAGCTGCTATGCCATATACATGCCACCATTGACATGCAGTGTCTCGCCGGTCACATAGGCAGCAGGTTCCGACGCCAGAAAGGCAACAACTGCAGCTATCTCCTGCGGGGAACCAAGGCGGCCAAGCGGGATTGTATCAAGTAATGCCTTGCGCTGCTCATCGGGTAAATCCCGGGTCATATCCGTATCAATAAATCCGGGCGCTACGGCGTTGACGGTAATTCCGCGACTGCCCACTTCACGCGCCAGTGATTTGCTGAAACCAAATATACCCGCTTTGGCCGCAGAATAGTTCGTCTGCCCGGCATTTCCCGAAGCTCCGACAACAGAAGCGATGTTGATGATACGTCCGAACCGGGCCTTCATCATGCCGCGCAGACAGGCTTTGGAGACGCGATAGACAGAAGTCAGGTTGGTATCGATGATCGTCTGCCACTCCTCCTCTTTCATACGCATGAGGAGGTTATCACGCGTTATCCCGGCATTATTCACCAGGATCGTCGGCGTACCATAGGTCTCGCCGATTGCCTTGATGACGGTATCGACTGATTCGGGATCAGTGACATCGAGGCGCATGCCCTCTCCGGAGACACCCTGTTCCTGAAGATGCGCAGAGATCGCATCAGCGCCATTTTCAGTCGTGGCGGTGCCAATCACGGTGCAGCCATTTTTTCCCAGCGCATCGGCAATTGCCTGACCAATGCCACGGCTCGCGCCTGTGACTAATGCAATTCGTTGTTCACTCATTTGATTGACTCCAGTAAATCATCAAAACCCTGTGGCTCAAACAAAGCCACGGCATTCAGTTTGCGATCGATGCGTCGCGCCAGACCTGTCAGGACTTTACCGGGCCCCGCCTCTACCAGCATCCCTACCCCGTCGGCTTGCATCTTCTGCACTGTCTCGACCCAGCGAACGGGCGAATAGAGTTGCTCGACCAGACGTTGTCGAATCATATCTGCATCACTCTCGGAGGTCACTGATACATTATGGATCACTGTAGTCTGCGGTGCCTGGATAGAGATATCAGCAAGTTTCAACTGCAGCTTCACGGCCGCCGGTTTCATCAATGCACAATGCGACGGCACACTCACAGGCAGTGGGATGGCGCGCTTTGCCCCTGCCTTCTTTGCCAGTTCCATGGCGCGATCGACTGCTGCGACAGACCCTGCAATGACCACCTGTCCGGGTGAATTGAAATTGACTGCCTCAACAACACCTCCCTCAGCTGCTTCATCACAAAGCGAGCGTACCTGATCATCATCGAGACCAAGAATTGCCGCCATGGCACCCTCACCCTTCGGCACAGCTTCCTGCATCAGGCGGCCACGTTCTGCTACCAGTGCAGCTGCATCGGGAAAAGAGATCGCTCCGGCACATACCAACGCTGTATATTCTCCCAGACTGTGGCCGGCCATCATCGCAGGCGACACTCCCTGCAACTGCTGCCAGAGACGCCATACGGCAACGCCGGCAGCGAGCATGGCAGGCTGGGTATTGAATGTCTGGTTCAGATCTTCTGCCGGGCCATCGCTGACCATCGACCACAGATCGACATCCACTGCAGCTGATGCCTCTTCAAAAGTCTGCTGTACGACAGCATGGCTCTGCGCCAGCTTGTTGAGCATACCCACAGACTGGGATCCCTGGCCGGGAAAGACAAAAGCAATTTGTTGTGTCATTTTATCTGCTTCTCTTTTTGGATCTATGAGAGTTATTTTATCTCGTTCCCACGCTCCTGCGTGGGAACGAGAAAACCACTCCTACGTTTGGAATTTGCACATACCGTAGGAGCTGTCTTCTGACTGCGAAATGCACGGGGTGGTTGATCACGGAGTGTCAGTACTTCAGCAGCACCGAACCCCAGGTAAAACCACCGCCGAAAGCCTCCAGCAACAGTGTTTCACCACGTTTGATGCGTCCATCACGCACTGCCGTATCCAGCGCCAGCGGTACTGATGCGGCAGAAGTATTTCCCTGTTCATCCACGGTAACCACAACACGATCCATACTCAGACCCAGTTTTTTTGCAGCTGCCTGAATAATACGAATATTCGCCTGGTGGGGAACCAGCCAGTCCAGGTCGGATTTTTGCATATTGTTTGCCGCCAGGGTCTCGTCGGCAATACGTCCGAGTGTATTCACCGCCATGCGAAACACCTCGTTGCCTTTCATGTCCATTGTCAGGTCAGGGAGTCCATTGGAAATGCCGCCCGGAACATGCAGCAACTCTTCAAAAGCCCCGTCAGCATGCAGATGCGTGGAGAGAATGCCTGGCTCTTCAGACGCTTCAAGAATCACGGCTCCGGCTCCGTCACCAAACAGGATGGCGGTACCACGGTCTGCCCAGTCAACGATGCGCGAAAGCGTTTCGGCGCCAACAACCAGCGCACAACGGGCAGAGCCTGTACGAATAAACTTGTCCGCCACACCCATTGCATAGACAAAACCGGTACACACAGCCTGCACATCAAATGCGGCACAGCCATGAATATCGAGCCGATTCTGCAGCAGGCAGGCAGTAGAGGGGAATATTTTGTCCGGCGTGGTTGTCGCTACAATAATCAGGTCTATCTCATCAGGTGAGCGTCCCGCCGCCTGCATCGCAAGACGCGCCGCCTTTTCCGCCAGATCGCAGGTTGTCTCCCCTTCCACTGCAATATGGCGTTTGATGATGCCGGTACGCTCCCGGATCCATTGATCCGAGGTGTCGATCATCTTCTCAAGGTCATGGTTGCTCAAAACCTTCTCGGGAAGATAGCCACCGGTTCCTGCAATACGGGCATATGTCATGCGTCTTTAACCCCTTCAAGATGGCTTTCAACCTGTCTTGCAATCCGCGACGGGATATTATGATCCACCGCATTTTTGGCGGCACCGATTGCATTCTGGAAAGAGAGTTCATCGGCTCCGCCATGACTTTTTATGACGATGCCATTCAGTCCCAGCAGGGTAGCTCCATTATAGCGACGCGGATCG
>DAOUQU010000172.1 GCA_030625445.1 Gammaproteobacteria bacterium | reverse complement strand
CAGTTGGCAGTTGGCAGTTGGCAGTTGGCAGTTGGCAGTTGGCAGTTGGCAGTTGGCAGTTGGCAGTTGGCAGTTGGCAGTTGGCAGTTGGCAAAAGTCTAGTCAGTTTGCGGCATACTGCAAACTCTCTTTTATCTTTTTCTGCAAACTGAATACTGCCAACTGCATACTTTCTTTATTCGACTGCAAACTTTTTTTCCCGGCTTACCAATTCTCACCCAGCAGTTCAAAATGCGCCTGCGGATGCAGACACGCGGGACAGAGTTCGGGGGCATCTTCCGCTTCATGCAGGTAGCCGCAGTTTCTGCAGCGCCACACAACCTTGCCGTCTCTCTTAAAAACTCTGCCAGCTTCCAGATTGTCGGCCAGATCGGTGTAACGCTTGCCATGCTGCTTCTCTGCAACTGAAATTGCTTCAAAGGCAAGGGCAATTTCATCGAAGCCTTCATCCCATGCCACCTTTGCAAAACCGGGGTACATCTCTGACCACTCCATCTCCTCACCCGCGGCTGCATGCCTGAGGTTTTTCAGTGTCGAACCAATCTTGCCGGCCGGAAAGGTTTCCGTGATCTCGACATCACCTCCCTGCAGAAACTTGAAAAAGCGTTTTGCATGCTCCTTCTCCTGGTTGGCAGTCTCCTCGAAGATCGATGAGATCTGCACCAGTCCCTCTTTTCTTGCGGCTGCAGCATAATAGGTATAGCGATTCCTGGCCTGGGATTCACCGGCAAATGCGATCAGCAGGTTTTTTTCCGTCTTGCTTCCTTTGAATTCAGTTGTCATAGCGTCTACTCCAAGTGTTTATTATTAAAATTGACGATAGCACAGCTTCGTCATTGCGAGGGGGGCAATGACTGCCACCAGGTTAAGATCTTGCGGGGTTGAGAGGTGCGCTTGAATAGTTGCCGGAGCGGCTACAGAAATCGCGCCAGCCTGCTCATCAGTTTCAAACCTTCTAACATCAACTCGTTCACTACTACTTTTTAAACGTAGCGCACTTCAAGGATCTCAAATTCGCGCTGACCTCCGGGTGTATTGATTCCAGCCACATCACCCTCCTCCTTGCCGATCAGTCCACGGGCTATCGGTGAGTTGACCGAGATCAGTCCCTGTTGAATATCAGCTTCATCTTCGCCAACGATCTGATAGGTCAACTCTTCATCAGACTCGAGATCGATGACATCCACCGTCGCTCCGAAAATGACACGTCCCCCGGCATCCATGCTGGTCACATCGATGACCTGGGCATGCGAGAGCTTGGCATCGATATCCTTGATGCGTCCTTCGATGAAGCCCTGTTGCTCACGCGCCGCGTGGTATTCGGCATTCTCCTTGAGATCGCCATGCGCACGCGCCTCGGCGATTGCCGCAATCACTGCGGGACGTTTTATGGTTTTCAGTTCATTCAGTTCATTGCGCAGAGTCTCTGCGCCACGCACTGTTAACGGGACTTTATTCATTGCTTATTCCTGTGCAATCCGTCAATTGACAGACTGGTGTAACTCTTTGATGGTGCTGACCGAGATCACACCGCTCTGCTGCAACGCCATGCAGATGGCCTCGGCGCCGGATATGGTTGTTGTATAGGCCACCTTGTTAAGCAGTGCAGCACTGCGAATCTCGGCCGAGTCTTCAATCGCCTGCTTGCCCTCGGTGGTGTTGACGATGAGATTGATTTCGTCATTTTTTATCATGTCCACAACATGGGGTCGGCCTTCGGCAACTTTATTGACCCCGGTGCATGGAACTCCTGCGGCATTGATAACGGCAGTTGTGCCATGCGTTGCATAGAGCTCAAAACCAAGCGCATGCAGGGAACGGGCGACAGCGGTGGCGCGCTCACGGTCGGCCTTGCGCACACTCAGCAGCGCGCGCCCGCCTGTGGGGAGCTCCATACCCCCGGCTGAAAGCGCTTTGGCGAAGGCTTCGCCAAAGGTTCTACCGCTGCCCATCACCTCTCCTGTCGATTTCATCTCGGGCCCAAGCACCGTATCCACGCCGGGAAACTTGATAAAAGGGAAAACCGCCTCCTTGACCGCAAAATAGTCCGGAATCTTCTCCCGTGTAACCCCCTGCTCTGCAAGGGAGATGCCGGCCATGCAACGGGCCGCGACCTTGGCCAGTTGCACGCCGGTTGCCTTGGAGACAAAGGGCACTGTGCGCGATGCGCGCGGATTGACCTCCAGCAGATAGATATCGTCACCCTTGATGGCGAACTGGGTATTCATCAAACCGACCACTTTCAGCTCCAGCGCCATTTGGCGCATCTGCTCGCGCATTCTATCCTGGATCTCTGCAGAGAGCGTATAGGGAGGCAGTGAACAGGCTGAATCCCCGGAGTGAACCCCTGCCTCCTCGATATGCTCCATGATGCCGCCGATAAGCACATCCTTGCCATCACAGATGGCATCGACATCGACCTCGATGGCATCGTTGAGAAAACGATCCAGCAGCACCGGCGAATCATTGGAGACCTGCACGGCTTCACGCATATAGCGTTTCAGATCCTCCTCGCCATAGACGATCTCCATAGCGCGTCCGCCCAACACATAGGAGGGTCGCACCACCAGCGGATAGCCGATCTCTTTTGCCTGCTCCACCGCACCCTGCGGATCCGTGGCCAGCCGGTTTGGCGGCTGCAGCAGCCCCAGCTTGTGCACCATCTGCTGAAAACGCTCCCGATCCTCTGCTGCATCGATAGCATCGGGGCTGGTGCCGATAATTGGAGCACCCGCCTGTTCAAGCCCGGCAGCCAGCTTCAGCGGAGTCTGCCCGCCATACTGCACGATGATTCCAACAGGATTCTCCTTGTGGATCACCTCCAGCACATCCTCCAGCGTCAACGGCTCAAAAAAGAGGCGGTCAGAGGTGTCATAATCAGTAGAGACGGTCTCCGGGTTACAGTTGACCATGATGGTCTCATAACCGTCATCACGCAGCGCAAAAGCAGCATGCACACAGCAGTAGTCGAATTCGATCCCCTGACCGATGCGATTCGGGCCACCGCCAAGCACCATGATCTTTTTTGTCTCGTCAGGGCGCGCCTCGCACTCCTCCTCATAGGTTGAGTACATATAGGCTGTGTTCGAGGCAAACTCTGCCGCGCAGCTGTCGACGCGCTTGTAGACAGGGCGGATGTCGAGATTGTGACGATGATCACGCACCTCGGCCTCTTTCACATCGAGCAGTGCTGCAAGGCGAATATCAGAGAACCCCTTGCGCTTGATCTTCAGCATCCGATCGGCGTTGATCTGTGCAAGTGATGTCGTGCGCAGCTGCTCCTCGGTTGTAATCAGATCCTCGATCTGAATCAGAAACCAGGGATCGATTTTAGTAAGTTCGAAGACTTCGTCGAGAGAGAGCCCTTTGCGAAAGGCGTCGCCCACATACCACAGGCGATCAGGACCGGCCTGGCGCAGCTCGTTTTTCAGCTGCTTGATGATCTCCCGGGAATCACCCGCCTCGCACACCTCATCGAAACCGCTTCTGTCGATTTCCAGACCACGCATCGCCTTTTGCAGCGACTCCTGGAAAGTGCGCCCGATCGCCATCACCTCGCCCACGGATTTCATCTGCGTGGTAAGACGCGAATCAGCCTTGGGAAACTTCTCGAAGGCAAAACGCGGAATCTTGGTGACGACATAGTCAATTGCAGGCTCGAAGGATGCCGGTGTGACGCCGCCGGTAATCTCATTGCGCAGCTCATCCAGCGTATAACCCACCGCCAGTTTTGCCGCCACTTTTGCGATTGGAAAACCGGTCGCCTTGGATGCAAGCGCAGAAGAGCGGGAGACGCGCGGATTCATCTCGATGATGATCATGTGTCCATCTTCAGGATTGATCGCAAACTGCACGTTGGAACCGCCGGTGTCGACGCCGATCTCACGCAGCACCGCCAGCGAGGCGTTGCGCATGATCTGATACTCCTTGTCCGTCAACGTCTGTGCGGGAGCGACGGTAATGGAGTCACCGGTGTGTATCCCCATGGGATCAAGGTTTTCGATGGAGCAGATAATGATGCAGTTGTCCTTGTGATCGCGCACCACCTCCATCTCATACTCTTTCCACCCCATGATCGACTCTTCGACCAGCAACTCGTTGGTCGGTGAAAGATCGAGCCCATGCTTGCAGATTGCCTCGAACTCTTCGCGATTGTAGGCAATGCCGCCGCCGCTGCCGCCCATCGTAAAGGAGGG
>DAOUQU010000394.1 GCA_030625445.1 Gammaproteobacteria bacterium | reverse complement strand
TGGTATAGGCGTCAACCATGATAACCAGTGCTTTTTCCGCAGCGGGGGTGCGTTGGTAATTCTCGACAACGCCAACAGCGCGTTTGACTGCTGCCAGATATGCTCCACGATCCATGTAGAAATTTGCAATGTGGATTTCATGCATCGCAAGGCTGTTGAAGAGGTAGATGGCGCGCTGCTGTGCATCTTTGGCATATTTTGAATCCGGGAAGCGTTCGACAACCTCCTTGAAGTCCTTGTATGCCTGTGCGTAGGAGACAGGATCACGTTGTGATGCATCTGTTGGGACAAATCGATCCATCAACCCCAGGTTGCGGTCGAGGTTGACAACCCCCTTCATGTAGTAGGCGTAGGCAAGCTCGGGATGATCGGGATGCAGGCGGATAAAACGATCCAGGGCATCGATTGCCGCACCCGGTTCATCATAATGGGAATAGGCGTATGCAATATCAAGCTGTGACTGCGCCGCATACCTCCCATAGGGATAGCGGGCTTCAAGCTTTTCATAATTCTTGATTGCCTTGTCGTAGTTGCCTTCCTTGAGCGCCGCAGATGCCTCTGAGTACATACGCTCTGCAGACCAGTTGGCGGTCTGGTCTTTCTCTTCTGTTGATGTGCATCCGCCCAGCAACGCAACAGCTAATAGCAGATAAAGGAGTGATCGCCCCATCGCTGACTAAATCCTGTAGTATGATTTCGGTTGAATTTAGCGATTATACCGGATTTGGCGGTAAGATGGGCCATCATGAATGAGCAGGTACTGGAGGAGGAAGTGACCTCCGAGTTGTCAGGCAGACGCCTCGATCAGGCGATGGCCGAACTTTTCGGTGATTACTCACGAAGCCGCCTGCAAAAATGGATCAAGGCAGGCAGGGTAACACTGAACCACAAGAAGCTGCGCGCCAGGGACAAGGTGGCTGCCGGCGACACTATTCGTTTGCGGATTGAAGATGAGCAGCTCGTCGAAGCCGTTTCTCAACCCATCGATCTCGATATTCGCTATGAGGATGAACATCTGCTGATCATCAACAAGCCTGCAGGGCTTGTGGTTCATCCTGCTGCCGGCAATCCTGACGGCACCATGCTGAATGGACTGCTGCATCATGATCCTTCGCTGCAGGAGTTGCCGCGTGCAGGCATAGTGCACCGGTTGGATAAAGAGACTTCGGGTCTGCTGGTGGTTGCGCGCACCTTGAAGTCGCACAAGCGTCTGGTTGAATTGCTGCAGGCCAGGGAGATACATCGGGAATACCGCACCATTGTCAACGGCGTCATGATCTCTGGCGGCACTGTCGATGAACCCATCGGCAGGCATCCAGTACAGAGAAAGCGTATGGCGGTTGTGCATACCGGCAAACCTGCGCGCACTGATTACCGGGTGCTGCAGCGTTTTCGCGCCCATTCGCTGTTACAGGTCAAACTGCACTCCGGACGCACGCACCAGATCAGGGTTCACATGGCGCATATCAACTATCCGGTGGTGGGTGATCCGCTCTACGGGGGACGTTTGAAAATCCCTGCGGGCGCCAGTGAAGAGCTCAAAAGCGCCTTGCGCAGTTTCAGACGACAGGCGCTGCATGCATTCAAATTGGGGTTTGAACATCCTGAACATGGAGAGTGGATGGAGTGGGAGTGCGCTATTCCGGATGATATGCAACAACTGCTGACAGAACTGCAAGATGATAAAAAAACCATGGGTTGAGCCGCAGTGGCCTGCCGCATCGAATGTCCATGCAATTTCCACGATTCGCCAGGGCGGTGTC
>DAOUQU010000406.1 GCA_030625445.1 Gammaproteobacteria bacterium | reverse complement strand
CTGCTGCGCAGGGCAAAGCAGGCATCCATTGTTTTTTCGGCGGACAAGGTGGGGCAGCAGCCCAAGGCCTACTGGGGAGCCTATGCGGTTTCCAAGGCGGGGCAGATTGCATTGATGCAAACACTGGCCGATGAACTGGATGGCAGCAGCAATATACGGGCAAATGCCGTCAATCCGGGGCCGACTCACACGGCATTGCGGCATAATGTCTATCCGGGTGAAGATGTCACCACGCTCAAAGGTCCAGAGGAGCTAGTCCCGCTCTACCTGTGGTTGCTGTGCAATGAGAGCAGCAAGACCAATGGCGAAGTGATCGATTTTGAGGGTTGGAGCAAATGATAAAGTTGGCAGTTGGCAGTTGGCAGTTGGCACAACTCTAATCGAGCCATTACCTGTTGCAGGCAATATTTACTGTAATCAGTAACTTTTTTGTTTTTACTGCAAACTGCATACTGATGACTACAATCTGTCTTTTAGCTGCAAACTGCCAACTGAAGACTGCAAACTTTTTTACAACCCCATATCCGAGAAGAAATTTTTGACGCCATCCAGCCAGCTGGTTGAATGCGGGCTGTGCTTGCAGCAGGCTTTCCCCTGTAGCGTCTCATCGAGCTCCCTGATCAACTCTTTCTGGCGGTCGGTCAGCTTGACCGGAGTTTCAACGACCGCACGGCAGATCAGATCACCCTGCGGGCCGCCGCGCACAGGCTTGACACCCTTCCCGCGCAGACGAAACATCTTGCCTGGCTGGGTTCCGGCAGGAATCTTCAGTTTCAGCTTGCCGCTCAGCGTCGGCACTTCCATTTCACCGCCAAGCGCCGCAGTTGGAAAACTGATCGGCATTTCACAATAGAGGTTGCTGCCGTCGCGCTGGAAGATCGGGTGCTCCTTGACCATGGTCTCGACGAACAGGTCGCCGGCAGGGCCGCCATGCTCACCGGCTTCACCTTCACCGGAGAGACGGATACGATCTCCCGTATCAACACCCGGCGGCACCTTCACCGAGAGTGTCTTCTCCTCCTGAACACGTCCCTGACCCCGGCAGTCCGGGCAGGGATTATCGATTATGGTGCCGCGCCCGTGACAGGCCGGACATGTCTGCTGCACGGAAAAGAATCCCTGCTGCATACGCACCTGGCCGCTGCCGTGACAGGTGCCGCAGGTTTTCGGCGATGTCCCTTTTTTCGCGCCGCTGCCGCTGCAAGTATCACAGGAGGCCCATGTGGGGATGCGGATTTTTACCGTTGTTCCATTGGCTGCATCCTCAAGCGACAGCTCCAGACTGTAACGCAGATCAGAACCACGCGAAGCACCTCCCGGTCCTCCCCGACGGCGTCCGCCGCCAAATATGTCTCCGAAGACATCACCGAAGATATCTCCAAAGTCTCCGCCCTGGCCGCCAAATCCACCGCCTGGTCCGCCTCCCATCGAGGAGTCTACGCCGGCATGGCCGAACTGGTCGTAGGCCGCGCGCTTCTGCTGATCGGAGAGAATTTCGTAGGCCTGCTTGGCCTCCTTGAACTGCTGCTCGGCTTCAGCTGTCTTGTCACCGGCATTGCGGTCCGGGTGGTGCTTCATCGCAAGGCGGCGATAGGCCTTCTTGATTTCGGCTTCGCTGGCGTTGCGCTCAACACCCAGCACTTCGTAAAAATCACGTTTGGACATGCTCTTCTCAACGCAGAAAATGCAGGACATGCCTGCATTT
>DAOUQU010000351.1 GCA_030625445.1 Gammaproteobacteria bacterium | reverse complement strand
GCGATCTCGCTATTCTGATAGCTCTCCCGCTGCATCACATGACACCAGTGACAGGAGAAGTAGCCGCTGGAGAGATACAGCAGCTTGCCGCTTTTACGCGCCTCTTCAACGGCTGCCTCACCCCAGTCACGCCACTGCACCGGATCGTCACCATGCATCGCCAAATAAGGAGAGGGGTGGTTTTTCAGATCATTGGACGCCTGCAGAGTGCTGCATACAAATAGCAGCAGCAATGCTGTAAATTGATATTTATCAAATTTCATGTTTTTTACTCTGCAAGGGCAATATATCTCCGCCGTTTTGGACATTCAGATCACAAACACAACTTTTTCTGCATCTTTGATATCGGTATACTAACATCCACCGATATTTTTCAGATGAGAACTCATGATGAATAAGCACCTCCTCTTCCTTGTTATGCTGCTCAGCTCCACAATTGCCGTCGCTGAATGGTACTCGCTGCCTAAAACCACCCAGGGGCAGGAGTTACGTTACGACAACAGCACCAACCGGGTCGAAGTCGTCAATGAGAGTGGAAACCGCCCGCTATGGAGTGGTGTGCACAAACTGGAGGATGGCCGGGTTTTGCGCATTCAGAAGGGAGTTGCCATTGCCGACCAGACAGTACAGCGCGCCATACCTTCACCACAACGGCAACCGGACCAGGTCGATGCCTGCACCGTGCTGGAGAGACAGAGCTGCGGCCTGCGTACGGACTGTGGCCTCAGCGAGAGCTGTCAACTTGCACATCAACTGCAGGGCTTCTACAACTCCGCAAATCTTCTGGATCGGACCAGAATTGAATCCCAGTGCAAAGAGGCATTGGGTAACGCATCGATGTTCCCTCCCTGCCCGACGCCTCCTACCGGCGCCTATCGCACAGTTTGCGGTGACATCGTGACCAGGAGTTGCGGTAAACTCAACCAGTGTCAGGAGAGCGATGCCTGTGACGCAGCACGTCAGCTTGTCTCTATGGAGAATGAAGAGCGGCTTAATAAATGGGTGCCATCCGAGGACACCTACACCACAAAGCAGTGTGAGAAGGCTTTTGGCGACGATAAATTTTTTCCGCTTTGCGAGAAAAAATAGAGATTTTGTCGGGTTACGCTTCGCTAACCCGACCTACTACGATTACCAAACTCATATGCCCACAGACCGGCAAGAATCAATGCCGCACCAGCTATCTCCGTGGCACCAACTTTTTCTGCATTGAAGAGATAACCGACCAGCAGCGCCAGCACAGGCGTCATCAATGGGATCAGGGCCACACGATTGGCCGGCCATTGGTTGATCAGATAATAGTAGCCAATAAAACCGATAACCGATCCAAACAGAGCAAGATAGAGAATCGACCAGATAGCACGGGGTTCAAGCTGTTGAGGCCATGCGCCATCGAACAACCACCAGCTGAACACAAACAACGGAGTGCTTACCAGCAAGGCGCCGGTGGTGGTTTCAATTCCGGCGATTCCTGCCCGGATACGCTTGATAATCACTGCGCTGGATGACTGCGCAAGCACACCGATGAAGACTGCGAGCACACCAAATCCCGCAGCTATCTCAATATTCAAGCTGTAACGGAAGATCAGCAGCAGCCCCGCCACTCCCATCACCATCCCGGTAATTTTGAATCGTGTGAAAACCTGCTCACCCAGCAATGTTGCGGCAAACACTCCCGTAAAAACCGGAGTAATCCCGAAAACCACTGAAATCAGCCCCGACGGGATGTAGAGCGCAGCCCAGTAGACACACATCATCGTTGCCCACACGCCCAGCCCCGCCACCACGTAGGTTTGCAGCGCCACTCTGTCGTGACGCAAACGGCGTCCTGTCACCATCAAAATCACTACGCACAGCAGCAGTCCGATAACCATCCGGGAAGTGACGCCAAAGAGGAATCCTGTGCCCATACTGCTCCACTTGATAGCAAGCGGGGTGGTTGACCAGATCAATACAACCCCGATGAAGGCTGCTGGAAGAGACATGCTTATTTCTCCTGGTGTCATATTCAGTTGCGGTTGTGGTACTTGCAAAACACCGTCATTCCGGCATGCTTTTAGCCGGAATCCATGTTTTTAA
>DAOUQU010000392.1 GCA_030625445.1 Gammaproteobacteria bacterium | reverse complement strand
CACCATGAAGAAAGCCCGCCGCTGGCTGCAGGATCATGATATCGAGTACCAGTTTCACGACTACAAAAAGTCAGGCATCGATGCACAAAAAATCAACACATGGATCGATGTTGTGGGCTGGGAAGTGCTTCTCAACAGACGCGGCATGATGTGGCGTAAAACACCGCAGGAGATACGCGACGCCATCGATCAGCAGAGCGCCATTCAACTGATGCTGGAGACACCCTCTATCATCAAGCGCCCTGTGCTCGAGAAGGATTCCGGTATTACGGTCGGCTTCTCGGAAGATAGCTATCAGCAGTTATTCGCATAACTATGACTGCCATCGCATCGCGGCCGGCCGAAAAATGCTCCTGCATATCCGGCACTTCCACCATCCATGGCGGTCGGAAGGCCGCTCCTACACAAGAACACACTGCAGATACCGTAGGAGTGGTCTTCTGACCACGAAAATCCTCTCTGCAAAACCTGGACCCTGACCATGTCATCAACCCTTGAACTTGCGATCGAGCTGATCAGTCGCCCCTCTGTCACCCCGGACGACGCCGGCTGCCAGCAGCTCATGATCGAGCGCCTGCAGGCGATTGGTTTCAACATCGAACAGATGCGTTTTGGCGAGGTCGACAACTTCTGGGCCAGGCGCGGCAATGAAGAACCGCTGTTTGCCTTTGCAGGCCATACGGATGTCGTCCCTACAGGCGATCCTGATGTATGGAGATCACCTCCTTTTGAGCCGCAGATCATCGACGGCCTGCTCTATGGCCGCGGCGCAGCAGACATGAAAGGGAGTCTCGCCGCCATGGTGACAGCATGTGAAGCTTTTGTCGCAGATCATCCTGATCACAGCGGCTCTATCGCCTTCCTCATCACCAGCGATGAAGAGGGTCCGGCAACGGAGGGAACCGTCAAGGTCATCGAGAGACTCGAGTCCCGTGGTGAGAAGATCAAGTGGTGCCTGGTGGGCGAGCCATCCTCGACAACCCGCCTTGGCGACGTCATCAAAAACGGACGACGCGGCTCTCACAATGCCAGGCTGGTGATCCACGGCAAACAGGGGCATGTCGCCTACCCCCATCTGGCAAGCAACCCGATTCATCTGGCCGCCCCGGCGCTGCTTGAGCTGACCACTGTCGAGTGGGACCGGGGAAACGACCACTTCCCGCCCACCACCTTTCAGATCTCCAACATCAATGGTGGCACAGGCACCACCAATGTCATCCCGGGATCCGTCGAACTGCTGATCAACTTCCGCTACTCGACTGAGACAACGCATCAACGCATCGAGCAGCGGGTCGCAGAGATCCTGGATGGCCACGGACTCACCTATGAGATCGAGTGGACGCTCTCCGGTAAACCCTTTTTGACTGAAGCGGGGGAACTGGTCGAAGCGGCGCAAACAGCCGTTCTGGAGATTGCGGGCTATGAGAGCAAGCTCTCAACATCCGGTGGCACCTCCGACGGACGCTTTATTACCCCCACCGGCGCCCAGGTGCTGGAACTCGGGCCATTGAATAAAACCATTCACCAGGTCGATGAGTGCGTTGCCGTTAAGGATCTCGATCTGTTGAGCAGCATCTATCAGCGCATGCTTAAAGAGCTGCTGACGACTGAATGAAGCTCGGACATGCGGCGCAATGCCCTGCATGCCATATAACAAACCGAACGTAGGATGTGCTGAGGAACGAAGCGCATCGATCGCGTCATTCTCGACAGATGCGCTTCGCAAGCTCAGCACATCCTACATAATCATTGGACTCTGAATGAACTATCTTATGG
>DAOUQU010000249.1 GCA_030625445.1 Gammaproteobacteria bacterium | reverse complement strand
CTGGTCCATGTGCGCATCTGCGTGCCTGATGCTTGGACTGATGCATCTGCTGTTCTGGTTCCGGGACCGGAAGGTCAGCGCCTACCTGTTGTCAGCGCTGATGGGGTTCAGTGCAGCAGTCAGTGCGCTTCTCGAACTCGCCATGTTGACGACCGAATCGGTGCAACTTTACAGTGAGTTATTACTCTGGGGGAATCTCGCCATTTTTATGATCCTGGTGCCGATGGTGTGGTTTGTCTATCGATACTTCCAGACAGGCAGGCGCTGGCTGGCGATAATTATCACGTTTTTGTGGAGCATTGGCATCCTGATCAACTTTCTGTTGCCGGGCAATCTGACTTTCGAGCATGTTACTAAATTGAAGCGCCTCACTTCCTTTTGGGGTGAGCAGTTTTCACTGCCGGTCGGCGAGTTGAATCCATGGCGGCTGTTGGCGGATCTCGCATCGCTCCTGATCCTTGTTTATACCCTCGATGCCACTCTCCAGTTGTGGCGTCGTGACCGCAGCCTAATCACCCGAGAAGGTTGCTTGATTAAACACCAAACCCTCCTGGTTTAACCGTCGTCAGCGCATAATGTGTCGTTCTGCCACCTCCCGGCAGGCGAATGATGATTCCTCTGGCAAGCAGATCAGAAAGATCACGACTGGCCGTTCTGTTGGAGCATCTGGTAATCGCTTCATACTTTCTGGTCGTTATGCCACCTTCAAAGCCCTTGCGGCCTTCAGCGAACACCCGTGACACCATCCGGGCTTGCCGGTCATTCAACTGATCACCCCGGGTTTCATAGAAGCGTGTCTTCGCCAGTACAAAATCCACTTCTTTCCTGGCGATTTCCTGCGCCTTGTTCACCGTGTCGGAAAAGTAATCCAGCCAGTCGTTTATGTCAAGGGTTCCACGGCTCGCCTTCTCCAGCTGCAGATAATAGGATTTCTTGTCTGCCTCGATTGCCGTGGCAAGGCAGGCCGTGGTCGGATAGCCGAGATACCGGGAAAGCGCATGGTCAGCAATCGCTCTGCCGACCCGACCATTACCATCATCGAAGGGATGAATCACTTCGAACCAGAGATGGGCAATGCCTGCTCTAGCAATCCCCGCTATCTCCTGATCTCCACTTACAGGGCTGGAGAGGTTGTACCAGTCAATCAGCCTTGCCATTTCATCAGGCACCTGGGCGGCTGGCGGCGCCTCATAGTGAACCTTTTGCCGTCCATAAGGCCCGCTCACGATCTGCATCGGCGAGGGATCATTGCGGTATGCCCCACGCAGAATAGACGTGTAGCGCTGCTCAGGAACAGCCATCGACTGCCATTTACCCAGCAGATCATGTGTCAGAGGTGCTTGCCAGTTCTTGCGAATATCCACCAGAAGCGAGGCTGCCCCCACCGCTTTCCGATCTGATGTATCCGGGAGCATATCCGATGTAATCAATGAGAGCAGAGACGATCTGACAGATTCCCGATTCAGATCCTCTCCCTCAATAGCGCTGGTTTTAATTGCCTCGGAAAGCATCAAGTCTATCGTGGCCTCTTCCTGACAAGCCATCGGCAAAGCCTCAAAGCGGCCCGTCAGACGCGCTGAGTTGATGTGAAACGCAGTGCCCCGGTCTTCAAGCATTCGCTTGTCGTAACGGAAGTTTGGCCAGTCAGATTGTTGCCATATCCATCTCATGGCGTGATTATAGTGTCTATTCACGCCAACTACCATGCGATTCTGGCGTGAATAGATACGATAAGCATGCCAATTCAATGTTTACCGAATATGCTGGTCCCAACCCTGCACAGGCTCAATTAATGCACGGACTTTTTGAGAAGTTAGTGCGGCCGGGCGAGGTCGTGTAATCCAGCGGGTGTGATTCCCGCTCCGGCAAGGCAGGCCAGCCACCGGATAGAGAACCCTGGGCCGGCGGGAGTAATCCCAAAGGTCAAGCACAGGGGGATCAAGACAGCAGGCCGTGAGCGAAAGTTGAACGGATTGAGCCTCGCAAATACCTGCTTAGAACGCTTCTGAATTCACTGCGCCACAAAAGCGGAGCATTCCAGTTCGCATCGATAGAGAGAAGCTTTTCGGTTTGCTGTGAACGTTCCCCGGAGATATAGAGATAAGCGATGATGTTGGTGTCAACAACAATCATGCTCGTCCTTCACGCTTTGCAACATCTATTTCGTAGTCACTCAGCGGATGAGCTGCAGTTTTCTCTCTCAATGCCCTGGCAACGGCGAGATGTTCAGTAACATCAATTTTGTGCGTTCCAATTGTTTTTTCAACACAGTAGAGTATTTCACTATTCAGGCTTCTGCGGTGTGCTTGAGCTGCTTCCTTTAACTGTGTGTAGAGATCATCTGGGATATTTTTTACGGTGAGTGCTGGCATAGCCTGTTCCTATTGATGGGAACCAATATGGTTCCATATTGGTTTTTGTGTTCAGGGCAGTCAAGGAGTATTTAGTGGCGACTCTCAGGCGGAGCAAATTCAGTTCGAGCGATTGACGATAAAGTGATGGAATAGTGCAGGGTTTAGCGCCTTGAGCTCACCGCGCAGGCGCATAGCCTCCGACCCAAGTCCATCCTTTTGCCGCTGCAGGGCGTAGAGTAGTTGAAAATCCGTCGGCGCCTCTACAACAGGCAGAGGCAGCCGGCTGCTGAGGCCCGGGCGAATAATCAGCAGCCATGCGGGGAAGTGTGAGGTTTCCAGTTCGGGCTCCAAATTCTGGAACAACTCCCAGGCCTGGATCAGGTCAAATGCGGCATCTGTCAGCGCCAGAGCCGCCTGTTCCGGGATACGCCAACATAACTGGAAGCGGTCCAGCATCGCCTCGACGGGTCTTTGCAACTGCTCGCAGGCGCGAGCGTGGCGCTGCAGCAGTACCGCGTGGCTGCGCCAATCGGGTTCAGCATTCACAACGTCGATCACAGCCATCCAATTCAGGTTGCGCAATGCAGTGTAACTGCGGTGAAGTTGCGGTTGCTGCGGATCGAAGTTGTGGTTCGCCAG
>DAOUQU010000331.1 GCA_030625445.1 Gammaproteobacteria bacterium | reverse complement strand
GAGTTTCCGCTGCAGCCACCTGATTATGCTGTGATCTGGCTAGTCAAAGGCAAGAAAAAAACACCCTGGGGAGAACGTCTCCAGTTGAATTAATGTGATTTCTCAATAATCCCGTACAAGACAACAATATGTCTACTCAGTATTTGACAATGCACGGAGTTATTGCGTTGTTACCTCGATAAGCCCGTCTGTTCGATTCATTGATGGTCGATCGGCAGTCATCCACCGGGCAGCTGTATAGCCGGTTCCTGCATACGGCCAAGCTGCTCGCGCAGGCCCAGCACCAGATCTTCCCAGTAACGCGTCTCTCCGAACCATGGGAAGGCAATCGGAAAGGCCGGATCCTGCCAGCGCTTCGCCAGCCAGGCGGCGTGGTGCAGCATGCGCAGGGTTCTCAGCGCCTCGATCAGGTGTAGTTCCTGCAGGTTGAAAGCATGAAACTGCCTATAACCATCCAGCACGTCTTGCATCTGCAACGCCATCTCGTGGGGTTCGCCCGACAGCAGCATCCACAAATCCTGGACGGCTGGACCGCTGCGACAGTCATCGAGATCGACGAAAAACGGGCCGTCGCGCCACAGAATGTTGCCGGGATGACAGTCGCCGTGAAGGCGGATTGCGCTGAATTCACCGGCACGCCCGAATGAAGCTTCGATAGAGACCATCAAATCAGCAGTCAGGCTGGAGAACGCGGTTTCCAGGTGAGGCGGCAGCCACTGGCCGTCATCAAGGGTTTTGATCGCCTCGCACCCAAAACTTTTAATCGTAAGTTCAGGGCGCGTACGAAATGGCTTTGCAGCGCCAATCGCATGCATCCGTCCCAGAAAACGACCCAGCCATAGACGCGTATCCTGCTGGTCCAGCTCAGGCGCATGGCCACCGCGACGCTCGAACAGTGCAAATCGAAATCCGCCATGCTCATGCAGTGTTTGCCCATTGATCTTCATCGGCGGAATCAGCGGTATTTCCGCCGCCGCGATTTCGAGCGCGAACGCATGCTCTTCAAGGATTTGTTCATCCGTCCATCGCCCCGGCCGGTAAAACTTCGTGACCAGCGGCTCTGCATCTTCGATACCGATCTGGTAAACCCGGTTCTCGTAACTGTTCAGGGCCAAAAAACGCCCGTCGCATAAGAATCCTGTTGATTCAATCGCGTGGATGATCGTATCCGGATCGAGGCGGTAGTATGGTGTAATATTGTCGCTGTTAGATTGCATAGAGCTATTTTACGGACTTTTTGAGATGACGAACTACTTTCTGGGTTGGATCCTGCTGCTGTCATGGATCATACAACCTGCTCAGGCGCTGGATTACTCGCTTCCCGACATGGGGGATTCGTCAGGCGCCTATCTTGACGCACACCTTGAAAACAAGCTCGGAGATGCATTCATGCGCTATATCCGGGCCAGCAGCGAGGTGATCGAAGATCCGCTGCTCACCTCCTATATCCAGGGCCTCGGCGATAAACTCAGCAGACACAGCAATGCGCGCGGGCACTCCTTCAATTTCTTTCTTGTGAAAAACCCGGTGATCAACGCCTTTGCCGGCCCCGGAGGGAATATCGGGATTCACACCGGACTGCTGATGGAGTCACAAACGGAGAGTGAGTTAGCCGCCGTTGTCGCCCATGAGATTGCTCATGTCAGTCAACGCCATCTGGCGCGCATGATCCAGGCCGCAGACCAGATGACACTGCCGGCTGCAGGCCTGCTGTTGGCTGCAATTCTGCTCGGCGTAGCCGGCGCAGGCAGCGCCGCAGCTGCCGCTCTTATCGGCGGCCAGGCAGCCCTGATGCAGAAACAGATCAACTTCACCCGTTCCAATGAGCGTGAAGCGGATAACATCGGCATGAAAATCCTCTCCCGTTCGAAATTCGATGCACGCGCCATGGGAGTTTTTTTTCAGCGCATGGGGCGCGCCAACAACCGCAGCGGCGCCATGACCATGCCCGAATTTTTGAAAAGCCATCCGGTCACTTCGGATCGCATTGCCGATGCACTGGCGCGCGCCGAGAAACACCCTTACAGCCAGGCAAAAGAGGACCTGAGCTATCACTTCACCAAGGCAACTCTGCGGGCGCAGCAGTTCGGCAGCTCACGCAGCGCTATTCGCCACTTCGAGTCAACGCTGCGCGACGGCCGCTACCGCAATGAGGATGCCGACCGCTACGGTTATGTCATTGCCCTGAAGCGCGGCAGACAATACGCCAAGGCGCAGCAGGAGCTCGCAAAGGTGCTCA
>DAOUQU010000316.1 GCA_030625445.1 Gammaproteobacteria bacterium | reverse complement strand
TTCCCATGGCGTTGCCGCTGTTCTTCCTGATCGAATACTCCGCCTGGTTGTGGTGGTATGGCCACACCCTCAATGCGATGGGTGCCTTCACTGTCAAACCCTTCATGCCGACAGTTTTCGGCCAGGGCAAGGTGGCGCAATTTACAACCCACTCCTATCCGGCGATCGGTTTTGGACTGATGCTGCTGATGTCGGTACTGCTGGCGCTGGCGGCGCTGTTGAGGCGTAAAGCTCTCAAAGAAGAAGAGTAGTGATAATGAGGGCTATGTACTTCTACTTCTATCACCTTTTCAAATCATGACTCTCGCAAAGACGCTAAGTTCGCCAGGAAAATCCTTTGCGTCTTTGCGTCTTGGCGAGAGAATATATGGATCATCTCGCTTCGTTGTTCGTAAGCGATGCGCTTCGTACCTCAGCACATCCTATGTGCTGCTTTTATTGCTGACATGCTTTCCATTATTTGTATCGGCTATGCAGTATCCCTCGATGCAGGAGCTTGTCGATGCCGTGGAGGAGGGCGGAACGCTGATCCCTCCCCCCGGCATCTATGCCGGCCCGGTCGTTATCGACAAACCGATCACCATCGATGGCAAGAACAAGGTCACCATCGATGCCGGCGGCAAGGGCACTGTGGTATTGCTCGATACCGATGGCGCCACCCTGAAAAATTTGCATCTCACCAACTCCGGTGAATCACACAATGATCTCGATTCAGGGGTGCAGGTGCGTGGCAATTTCAACGTCGTCAAAGACAATCTGATCGACGACTGCCTCTTCGGCGTCGATCTGCAGCAATCGGAACACAACATCGTGCGCCGTAACAGAATCAGTTCCAAGACCGAGTTTGGCCTGGGGCAGCGCGGCGATTCTGTACGCATGTGGTACAGCTTTCACAACAAAATTACCGACAATGTCATCACCGATTCGCGTGACATGGTGGTGTGGTATTCGGCCAACAACATCATCAGTAACAATACTGCATCGAATAGCCGCTATTCGCTGCATTTCATGTACTCCCGTTATAACAAGGTGGAGGGCAATACCTACTTCAACAATGCCGTTGGCATCTTTCTCATGTACAGTGACGGCATCGAACTGCGCAACAACTCGATCAGGCATGCTTCGGGCGCCACCGGCATCGGCATCGGCTTCAAGGAGACATCGGATCTCATTCTCGAGGGAAACCAGATCCTCTATTGCGCCAGCGGACTCTATATCGATGTCTCTCCGTTTCAGCCCGATACTACTAACCGGTTTACGGATAACCTGATCGCCTATAATGGCATTGGTATTCGTTTTCTCAATGACTGGACCGGCAATGTCTTCAAACGCAACCAGTTTATAGGCAACCTCACCCAGATCATCGTCAGTGGCGGCAAGACAGCCAACAGGAACGTGTGGGAGGGGAACTACTGGAGTGATTACGAGGGCTTCGACCTGGATAAGGATGGCATCGGCGACAAGCCCTACGAACTCTACTCCTATGCTGACCGTATCTGGCGCGACCTTCCCTATGCGCAGTTTTTCAAAGGTTCGCCGATTCTCGAAACCCTCGATTTTCTGGAGCGCCTGGCGCCTTTTACCAAGCCGGACTTGCTGGTGCGTGATGAAAAGCCAATGAAAGAGAAGTTTAAGCAGCAGCAGAAGAAGAGAGTTGAGAAAAAGACGGATGCGTTGCAGCTGCTGCTCGATGCACAGGGGTGACATAAGATTTGTTGAAGAACGAAACGCAGTTATCTTGTTATGCGGAGCCAGGTGTTAAAGATTGCCGCGTCGGCGGAGCCTCCTCGCAATGACAAAAAATGCTGTCATTGCGAGCGAAGCGTGGCAATCTGTCATTGCAGGTAATTTTTCAAGAGATGCCAGGGGTTTTTGACATGCCTAAGAGTAAAGCAAAGCCAAAAAGAGTCGTTTCAAAACGTCACCAGCAGCAGGAGCGGCGAAAATTTCTGCGTTCAGTAGCCATGACCGCCGGTGTGGTGGCCGTCTCTCTGCTGGGCTATATCCCGGTTGTCAAAGGCTGGATCAGCCGCCTGCGCCCGCCAGGCGCACTCAATGAGGACCGCTTTCTCGCCTCCTGTATCAAGTGCGGGCAGTGCGTACAGGTGTGTCCGGTGAACGCCATCAAGCTGATGGATCTCGAGAGCGGATTCGGCAACGGCACTCCCTATATCGACGCGCGTGCGCAGGCATGTGACTTCTCCTGTGACGGCTTGCAGTGTGTGCTGGCGTGTCCGACCGGCACCCTGACGCATGATCTGAACTTTCCTGCAGATACCCGCATGGGTATAGCAAGGCTTGATAACCCAGGCAAGTGCCTTGCCATG
>DAOUQU010000037.1 GCA_030625445.1 Gammaproteobacteria bacterium | reverse complement strand
CAGAAGATTGTGATGCTGCCGCTCGAGGCGACCAGCCTGATTGGCTCCATCGCCGGGATCGGCGAAATCACCAAAGAAGTCTTTGCTGCCAAGAAGGAGGAGTGATGGAGGGAATGTTTGATCATCTGCAGTATTGGCACTGGTGGATTCTCGGGCTGCTGCTGCTGATTCTTGAAATCTTCTCTCCGGCTGCGTTTTTTATGTGGATGGGTATCGGCGCGGGCGCTACCGGTGTGATTCTGTTTTTTGTTCCCGGCCTGAGTTGGGAAACCCAGTTTATCTTTTTCGCTATCCTCAGTATTGTCAGCATCACTGCGGCGCGCCTGTGGCTGCGGCGCAATCCCATCAAGAGTGATCAGCCGCTGCTGAATCTGCGTGGCAGCGAGCTGGTTGGCAAGATCTTCATCGTCGAGTCGCCCATTGTCAACGGCAGCGGACGCGTGCGTGTCGGTGAGAGCAACTGGAAAGTGGAGGGGCCGGACTGCGCAGCGGGAGCAAGCGTCAGGGTGATTGCCGCAGACGCCGCGATATTGAAAGTAGAGCCGGTGTAACTTCAACACAAAGTTGGCAGTTTGCAGTCGTCAGTTTGCAGCAAAACCAGAAAAGAAAGTTTGCAGTTGGCAGTCGTCAGTTTGCAGTAAAAACAACTATATAAAAATACAGATTCCCGCAACAAAGCTTGTAGATGGCAGTGACTCGATTAGACTCTGCAAACTGCAAACTGCAAACTGCAAACTGCAAACTGCAAACTGCAAACTGCAAACTGCAAACTGAACTCGGTCTACATGAATAAACCAATGGTGAATAAAAATGCGTAAAGTTATTGTCTCTCTGTTGATGCTGCTCCTGGCATCACCTGCAACAGCTGAAATCAAGTCAAAAGCGGTTCACTACCAGCATGATGACGAGCAGCTGACCGGTTATCTCTACTGGGATGATGCTGTCGAGGGAAAGCGTCCCGGTGTGCTGGTGGTGCATGAGTGGTGGGGGCTGAACGACTACGCCAAAAAACGCGCGAAGATGCTGGCTGAACTGGGCTATGTTGCATTTGCAGCCGATATGTATGGCGATGGCAAGGTGACTGACAAGCCTGCACAGGCCCAGGAGTGGATGCAGGAGATCACCACGGATGTTGAAGGCTGGCGTGAGCGTGCATCGCTGGGAGTGATGCAGCTCAAGAAAAGCGCTCTTGTCGATGACAAGCGGCTGGCTGCGATCGGCTATTGCTTTGGCGGCGCCACGGTATTCCAGCTCTCCTATTCAGGAAGTGAGGTGCTGGGCGTGGTGAGTTTTCACGGTGCATTACCTGCGGCGCCGACAGAAGCAAAAGGGAAAATTAACGCCAGGATCCTGGCATTTCATGGGGCGGCAGATAACTTTGTGGCGCCTGAAGTGGTGCAGAACTTCCAGGCCAAGCTGCAGGAGTCACAGGCAGACTGGGAGTTTGTTATATTTGGCGGAGACGTGCGCCACGGATTTACCAACCCGGATGCGGCTGCTTTCGGCATTGAAAATTTGAAATATGATGCGCAATCCGATGCCGATTCCTGGGAGAGAATGAAGTTTTTCTTTTCGGATCTTTTCGCTGAAAAACAAGAATAGTGACAAAATACTTGCAATCAGGGAGTGATTGCGATCAAATAGCGGAATCTTAATAACCGAATGGCCTCACAGGCTTCTGTTTTGTCAATCCAGTATTGATAGATAGAACGCATCGTCAATGCGAGGACTCCCTTCGGAAAATCCGGCCGAAATGGCTTTTTCTGTAGCAGCTTCTTAAAATTACGGACATACATGCCCCGCAGCCGGACGCTACCTGCAGTGTTATATCCATCCAATCATGAATAACGGCAACAACGCCCTGTTATGATTTTTTCCAGAATGCAAAACAAGTGGAGAACTCTTTGTGAGTGAGCATATTACCGAAGTCTCTGACGACTCATTTGAACAGGAAGTATTAAATGCAGGTGAGCCTGTGCTGGTTGATTACTGGGCTGAGTGGTGCGGGCCCTGCAAAACCATTGCTCCGGCGCTTGAAGAGATTGCCGGTGAGTATGCGGGAAAGCTGAAAGTCGTCAAATTAAATATCGACGATAATCCGGGGACACCTCCCCAGTTTGGTATCCGTGGTATTCCCACCTTGATGTTGTTCAAGGGTGGTGAGGTCGAGGCGACGAAAGTCGGCGCCTTGTCAAAATCACAATTAACAGCATTTATTGACAGTAGTATTTGAAGAATTTATCCCGGGCATGCGCAGCGCAATAGGATCTGTTGCTGCGCAGTGCTTCGACATCATCCATAAGCAGTTACCCTTCAAGCAATAATAAATATTCTCATATAAGCCATTCATTCACCACTCAGCGCTCTTTCGTATGCGCTGATATCGCATAACCTCTCATCAATGACAGACCGAATATGAATCTGACCGAACTCAAGCAAATGCCAATTCCTGAACTGGTGGAAATGGCCCGCACCATGAAAATCCCTGACACCGGGCGTTCGCGCAAACAGGATGTTATTTTTTCCATTCTCAAGAAGCACGCCAAGAAGGGTGAAGATATTCATGGCGATGGCGTACTGGAGATCCTCCAGGATGGTTTTGGCTTTTTGCGCTCCGCCGACTGCTCCTACCTTGCCGGCCCTGATGATATCTATGTCTCGCCCAGCCAGATTCGCCGTTTCAGCCTGCGCACAGGCGACACCATTGCCGGAAAGATTCGTCCGCCGAAGGATGGCGAGCGTTATTTTGCGTTGCTGAAAGTTGATGCGATCAACTTCGACAAGCCTGAAAACGCCAAGCACAAAATACTGTTTGAAAATTTCACGCCGCTGTTTCCCAATGAGCAGCTAAGACTTGAGCAGGGCAATGGCAGTACCGAGGATATTACCTCGCGCATCATCGACCTGGTGGCGCCAATTGGCAAGGGGCAGCGTGGTTTGATTGTTTCGCCGCCCAAGGCTGGTAAGACCATGATGCTGCAAACTATTGCGCAAAGCATCGCCAGCAACCATCCCGAATGCTATCTGATCGTATTGCTGATCGATGAGCGTCCTGAAGAGGTTACCGAGATGTCGCGTTCAGTGCGTGGCGAAGTGGTCTCTTCAACCTTTGATGAACCGGCGACGCGGCATGTTCAGGTTGCCGAGATGGTCATCGAAAAAGCCAAGCGATTGGTCGAGCATAAAAAGGATGTGGTGATTCTGCTGGATTCCATCACCCGTCTGGCGCGAGCTTATAATACCGTCATCCCCTCGTCCGGCAAGGTATTGACGGGTGGTGTGGATGCCAATGCATTGCATCGCCCCAAGCGTTTTTTTGGCGCCGCGCGTAATGTTGAAGAGGGCGGCTCACTGACGATTCTTGCTACCGCACTGGTGGATACCGGCTCGCGTATGGATGACGTCATCTACGAAGAGTTCAAGGGCACAGGCAACAGCGAGATCCATCTGGACCGCCGTATCGCTGAAAAACGCATTTTCCCGGCAATCCATATCAATCGTTCAGGAACACGCCGCGAAGACCTGCTGATGAAGCAGGATGAGTTGCAGAAGATGTGGATATTACGCAAGATACTGCATCCGATGGATGAGTTGGCGGCGATGGAATTCCTATTCGACAGACTCAAGACGACCAAGACCAATGCGGAATTTTTTGCTTCCATGAAAAAGTAGTCGTGATCGCTAAACCCCGTGTAATGTTGCTTGCCGCAGGCCGTGGCGAGCGCATGCGGCCGCTGACAGATACCACTCCAAAGCCGCTGCTACAGGTAGCCGGCAAACCACTGATCGTACACCACCTGGAAGAACTTGCTGCTGCTGGATTTCATCAGCTTGTCATTAATCATGCATGGTTGGGCGAGCAGATTGAACAAACCCTGGGAGACGGTTCCCGTTGGAATCTTCAAATCCACTATTCGGCAGAAGCCGAAGCGCTGGAGACGGGCGGCGGCATCTTCAGGGCGCTGCCATTGCTGAGCGACCCCTTTGTCGTGATCAACGGGGATGTTTTTGCCGAAGTGGATTTTACCTCTCTGTCGATAGATGACAACGACCTTGCGCATCTGTTGCTGGTGGAGAATCCAGCGCATAATCCTGGCGGCGACTTCCAGCTTGCAAACGGGCGCGTTTCTGAAAGCGGTGATGCAAAGCTGACTTACAGTGGAATCGGCATCTATCGCAAGGCGCTGTTTGATGGTTGCCGGGCGGGTAAATTTCCGCTGGCGCCGCTGTTGAGAAAAGCGATGCAGCAGCATCGCGTCGGTGGTCAGTTGCTCGGCGGTGAGTGGATTGACGTTGGAACGCCGCAGCGGCTGCAGCAGCTTGAGCAGTCGTTGACGAGCCGACGCCGTTAAGATTGCACAATGAAGTGACGCGTTTGGGTAACTTCTCAATAACTCCGTGTATTGAATATATTTTGTTAAAACAGATGTCATTGCGAGGAGCCAGAGGCGACGCGGAAATCTGGTTTGGAGATTGCCGCAGTCGCTTAGGCTCCCTCGCAATGACGGCATTCACACGGTCTTATTGAGAACTTACCGTGTTTGGACACTAATAACTTGAAAAGTTTACGGAATTGTTTAACATTCAAATCATCATGTCGATGCTCCCAGGTCTATTTGATTTGATTTCTGTGTGTCGTTAGAGGTATTGCGTGGCGTTATTCTCCAGATCAACAAAAAAACTGTTAGGCATCGATATCAGCTCCTCGTCGGTCAAGCTGGTGGAGATCAGTCGAGCCAATGTCCGCGGCCAATGGCTCTACAAGGTTGAGGCCTTTGCGACGACCGGGAGTCCCGAGGGTGTTATTGAATCGAATCACATCAATGACCCCGGGGTCGTAGGCGATGCTATCCGTGATGTGGTGACACGCAGCGGCACTTCAGCAAAACGTGCTGCTACCGCTCTATCCGGATCCTCTATGATTACACGGGTGATTCAATTGCCGGCAGGTCTGAGTGAATCCGAGATGGAGGCCATGGTCGCGTTGGAGGCGGACCAGTATATTCCCCAGCATATTGACGAAGTCCGTTATGATTTTGACGTGCTTGGTGTCAATGCAGCAAACGCTGATTCGGTGGATGTGCTGCTTGCGGCGTCACGTGGTGATGTCGTTGATGATCTCATGAATGCGCTCGAGGTTGGCGGCCTGACCCCCGAGGTTGTCGATGCCGAGCCTTATGCTATCGAGCATTGCTGCCAGTTGTTGATGCAGGATGATGCCTCTGCGGGCATGGATTCCAACACTGTCATTGCTGATATCGGCGCCAGGACGATGGATGTGCATGTGTTGCGCCATGGTAATATGGTTCACACTCGGGAGTATGCTGTTGGCGGCCGCCAGCTGACAGCAGATATCCAGAGAGCCTATAGTCTCGATTACGATGGGGCCGAGAGAGAGAAGTGTCAAGGCAACGCCCCGGCCGGGTATGATGAGATGGTGGTACAGCCATTCGTAAAAAATCTGGCCCAGGAGTTGCGAGGGGCATTACGTATCTATCAGGCAAAAGATGAAGGCGCCGTCGTCGGACAGATCTTGCTTGTGGGCGGTTGCGCTAATTTGCCGGGGATCGCAGCCCTGGTAGAGCAGGAAATTGAGCTGCCTGTCAAGGTTTGGGATCCTTTTGCAAAGATGCAATTTTCTAAAAATGTGGACATCGAACGTCTCAGGGCGCAGGCGCCGGCTTTGACTGTAGCCTGCGGACTGGCATTGTGGGGATATCTATAATGTTGATGAAGCACTGACATGGCAAAAATCAATCTTGTTCCATGGCGGGAAGAACGCAACAAACGGCGTCAGAGAGAGCTGCTGGGCATGCTGGCCGCGACGGTTGCAGCAACGCTGGTGCTGGGGATGCTGTGGCACATGTTTCATCAGTACCGTATTGACAAGCAGATGGAGCGCAACCAGTTTTTACGCGCCGAAATCGCTATTGTTGATAAAAAAATCCAGGAGATCAAAAAGCTGGATGAGCTGCGCGAGAAGTTGATGGTGCGCATGGAGCTGATTCGTTCGCTGCAGACAAGCAGGCCGGAATCCGTGCATCTTATGGATGAAAATGTCTCAATAATGCCGGATGGCGTCAGGGCATCGTCGATTAATCAGAGCGGCTCAAAAATCGAGTTGAAAGGCCTGGCGCAATCGAATGCCCAGATCTCGGCATTAATGCACAATGTCGACAAGTCAGTTTGGCTGCAAAAACCCTCCCTGCAGTTGATCAATAAAGAGAGTAAAGGCAGCCAGGGATTGAGCCACTTCAGACTGGTCTATTTGCAAACACGCCCAAAGAAAGAGCAGAGCGATGAACCTGTCGGAACTGAATAATCTCGATTTTTCGAATATAGGCAACTGGCCGTCCCCCGCCAAGGCGGCATTGATGCTGTTGCTGGCGGCTATGATTGCCGGCGCCTGGTTTTATTTTGATACCAGGGATCAGTTTGCGATGCTGGAGCGTTACCAGAAAGAGGAGGGCGCCCTGAAGAGTGAGTTTCTGGCCAAGCAGGATAAAGTTCTGAACCTCGAGATCTACAAAAAGCAGCTTGAAGAGATGAAGCTCGATTTTGCGGAGATGTTGAGGCAGTTGCCTGATAAAAGCGAGATTGCCGATCTACTTGTGGATGTGTCGCAAACCGGACTGGCTGCAGGACTCGAGTTTGAGCTGTTTCAGCCATTGAGTGAACAGGTAAAGGATTTCTATGTGGAGCTTCCGATCAAGATCAAGGTCGTTGGCGACTACCATGAGTTTGGTGACTTTGTCAGCGGCCTGGCGGCCCTGCCGAGAATCATTACCATGCATGACATCAAGATCACCAAAACAGATAAAAGAGCAGATTTGCTGATGGAGACAACTGCAAAAACCTATCGTTATATTGGTGACGGTGGAGAGCAGTGGTGAGGTTTTTCTATCTAGCCGCGTTCACCCTGCTGTTGTCCGGATGTCTCGTTCAGGGAGCGGATGATCTGCGCAAATTTGTTGCCGAGGCCAAGGAGAAGCAGGGTGCGCCGGTTGAGCCACTGCCGAAGATGCCGCAGGTTGAAGTCTATACATACACTGCTGCAGAGCGTGGCGTGAGAAGTCCTTTTCTGTCAGGTGATGTTGAGCAGCAGCAGTCTGATTCCGGGGATGGCATTCGCCCTGATATTTCACGCTCCAGGGAGGAGTTGGAGCGATATCCGCTGGATTCGCTGCGCATGGTTGGTATCCTTGCGCAAGATGGCGTCACCTATGGCCTGGTGCAGTCCCAAAAGGACCGCATGGTTTTTCGCGTCCGCCAGGGGAATTACATGGGGATGAATGATGGCCGCATCAGTGGCATTTTTCAGGATCGCATCGAGTTGATCGAGATTATTCATGGCAGCCAGGGCGGTTATGTTGAACGCCAGGCTTCAATTGCACTGGGGCAGAAATAGCTCCTTAGGCGTTGCCCATAAATAACTTCCCGATATCGCGCAGCAATGTTGTTCGTCTTCAAGGCGCAGCAAGGGGCGCATAGCAGGGTTATGTAACTCTTGCTGGAACACAGAAGACGGACAGCAGGGCAAGTAGGATCGGGAAGTTATTTTTGGACAACGACTTAGTGAGAGGTGAGAAAATGCTTATTCCAGGTGATATTGCAATGATGTGGCAGCAGAAGCGGTGGCTATGGGGTCGGCAACTCATGCTGGCGATCCTGCTGACGGCAGTCATGCTGCCGCCGCTGGCAGCTCAATCGCTAACCTCTATCTCTCATAGCGTCACGCAGGAGGGGGTTGTTCGTATCGAGATCAATGCCAGTGAGCCGTTCAAAACGCTGCCGGCCAGTTTCTCGACCTATTCACCATCAAGGGTTGTTGTGGATATCGCAGGCAGCAGTGACCTCGAAAGCAAGATCTATGCAGTCAATGAGAGCGGGGTTGCGAATGTGAGGATTGTCGAGTCCGCAGGCCGAACCCGTGTGGTGGCTCAACTGGATAAGAAGCTGCCTTACGAGATCAGCACAGACGATAAATCCCTGATCATAGAGATCGGCACTCCGCAGCCGGCAGCAGACAAGGTGGCGACAGCGCAAACTGCAGAGAGTCCGGCTGTTGAAACGACCGGGGAAGCAGCAGAGTCGGCAACAGATGTGCAGAGTGGTTCGAATGGACGGCTTTCGCTCAATTTCCAGGATATTGAGATTCGATCCGTGCTGCAGTTGCTGGCTGATTTTACCGGTCTGAACATGGTCGTCAGCGACACTGTGGGAGGCAATATCACGCTTCGTCTGAAGGATGTCCGCTGGCAGGAGGCGCTGGATATTATCCTGCAGACCAAAGGACTGACCATGCGCCAGAAGGGAAATATCATGATGGTTGCGCCAACGGTCGAAGTCACCGCGCGTGAGAGGCTGGAGGCGGAGTCAAAGATCAGCCTCGAACAGCTGGCGCCGCTGCAGACAAAAATCATCAAGGTGAAATACGCCAAGGCTTCGGAGATGGCCGAGCTGATGAAATCAGAGGCCAATCTGTTTCTCTCGGAACGCGGCAGCATTGGCGTCGATAGCCGCACCAATGCGATGTTGATCCATGATGTTCCCTCCAGTATCAGAAAAATCGCCGGTCTGATAGCCAGGCTGGATCATCCCGTGCGCCAGGTGATGATCGAGAGTCGCGTGGTGATTGCAACCGACAGTTTTGCCAGGGATATCGGCATCCGTTTCGGCGGCGCCGGGTTACAGCAGAATGGCGATACCATTTTCGGTGCCAGCGGTACCAAGAGTGCATTGATACTGAATGATCCCACGTTTGGCCTGGCTGAAGATACACTGGCGGTCAATCTTCCTTCTCTCCTCGGTGGACCCACAGGAGGGGCGATTAACTTTTTTGTCGGCAAGCTGGGCTCCTACCTGATGCAGTTGGAGATCTCCGCGATGGAGCAGGAGGGTACGGCGGAGATCATTGCAAGTCCCAGGGTGGTGACCACGGATCAGCACCCTGCGCTTATCGAACAGGGTACAGAGATCCCCTATTCAACCTCGAATACACTGGGTGGAACCAACACCCAGTTCAAGAAGGCGGTGCTCAGTCTTGAAGTGACGCCGCATATCACGCCGGATGACAATATCATCATGGATCTGGTGATCAAGAAGGACCGGCCTATTTTGGAACTTATAACCGGCGGCGAGCCCGCGATTGAGACCAAAAAGGTCGAGTCAACGGTGCTGGTGAAGAATGGCGAGACCATCGTACTTGGCGGGATTTTTGAAGAGGAGAAAAGCCAGGGTACGGACAGCATTCCGTTCCTCGGCAACATACCCGGTCTGGGTCGCCTGTTTCGCAGAGACAGGTCTGATGATTTCAAGCGGGAGCTGCTGGTCTTCGTAACGCCGAAAATTTTGCGCCGCTCGGAAGGTAGAAGATATTGATACGGCTACGGTGCTGGCAACACCAAGCCGGATGACGGCGCTGGAAGATCCTGTATAGACCAAGCATCGGTGAAAGCGCCTTATACAGCCTACGTTGCTGTTTGAGTTATCATACGCAATTCTGGAGAGCAGTCTGTAGTCTGTAGGCCGGATGAGCGAAAGCGAAATCCGGCACCATCTCTGATAAACTAAATTACATGAAAATACCAACAAAAATATTTCTTATCGGTCCCATGGGGACTGGTAAAAGCACTATCGGCAAACAGCTTGCAGCCACCTTGAAGCTTGATTTCATTGATAGTGACGCAGAGATTCAGCGCCGCACGGGTGTGGATATTCCGACGATCTTCGAGTTTGAAGGAGAGGAGGGGTTTCGCAAGCGTGAGGCGGCAGTGATCGAGGAGTTGTCACAAAAAGATCACCTGGTGCTGGCAACGGGCGGGGGTGCAGTGATGGAAGCTGAGAATCGCCGCAATCTTGCCGCACGCGGGTTTGTTATCTATCTGCAGTGCTCGACGAAGCAGCAATTTGAACGCACGGCGAAAGATAAGAACCGGCCGCTGC
>DAOUQU010000287.1 GCA_030625445.1 Gammaproteobacteria bacterium | reverse complement strand
GGTGCATATTGTAGGAGCGGCCTTCCGGCCGCGAAAATGTGGCAATCAATCGCGATTGATGCGCATCGCAAACTCAGCAACATCCTATTAAAATGCATCACCAAGATGGAAAATCGGCAGGTACATTGCGATGACCAGTGTGCCGACAATGACGCCGATGACGGCGATAATCAGGGGTTCCATGAGGCTGGTCAGCACTTCGACAGCCGCATCGACCTCGCCTTCGTAGTAGTTTGCGGCCTTGTCCATCATTTGTTCGAGTGAGCCGGACTCTTCGCCAATCGAGGTCATCTGTTGCAGAAGTACCGGGAACAGAGGCTCCTGCTGCATGGTGAAATTCAGCGATTGTCCGGAGGCGATGCCATCACGCATACGCAGTATCGCATCGGAAAAGATGGCATTACCGCTGGTGGCTGCAACGGATGCGAGCGATTCCATGATTGGCACGCCTGCGCCGAAGGTGGTTGTCAGGGTTCTTGCGTAACGCGCCAGTGCGGCATTGTGCATGATGCTGCCAAGAACGGGGAGTTTCAGCGTCAGTTTGCCGACACCACGTTGAAATTTTTCCGACTTCTTCCACAAGCGCATGAGGATGAGAACAACGATGACAACACCAAGCACAATCATCCATCCCCGGCCTGCTACCGTATGCGAAACATCGATGACCCAGCGCGTCAGAGTAGGTAAATCTGTACCAACAGATTGAAACAGCTCCTCGAAGACCGGAATAACATAAATCAACAGGATCAAGGTGACGACAACGGCTGCAACGAGAATCGCAGAGGGGTAGATCATGGCGCGCTTGACCTTTGCCTTCAGCGCCAGGGTCTTCTCCTTGTAGTCGGCAATTTTCGACAACACTTCATCGAGCGTACCCGAAAGCTCGCCTGCAGCAACCAGGTTGACGAAGAGATTGTCAAAATATTTGGGGTGCTGGGCAAATGCATTTGAGAGACTGGTGCCGCTCTCGACATCGACGCGCAGTGAGTTAAGCAGTTTTGTGAATTCCGGATTTTTGTGGCCTCTGCCGATGATATCCAGGGCGGTGACAAGCGGGACACCGGCCTCGAGCATGGTGGCAAGCTGGCGGGTAAAGAAGGTGATGTCCTTTTCGGATAATGATTTGGAATTGAGGGTAGCGAAGAGTGACGATGCTTTTTTCGCCCTGATCTTGGTGGGCTTGATCTCCTGTCTCTGCAGGGTTGCACGGGCAAGGTTCAGATCTTTTGCCTGTATCTCTCCGCTGGATTTTTTACCCTGACTATTAAAACCCTCCCATTTGTAGGTGTTGAGTTTGGATGATGCCGTGATTCTTTTTGCTGCTGCTGTAGCCATGTCAATCGATGGTTACCCGGTTGAGTTCTTCCAGGCTGGTAATACCGGCCTTGACCTTGTTCAGGCCTGATCTGCGCATGGTGGCTATGCCTTCAGTCGCGGCGCGCTGCTGCAAATCCAATGTGGTTCCACCCTCGAGGATCAGGCGTTCCATCTCCTCCGAGATAGGCATCACCTGGTAGATGCCGATACGGCCGCGATAGCCATTGGTGCATCTGGAGCAGCCGACAGGATGGTAGATGGTGAGGCCGGCAGCAATCTCCTCTTCAGTGAATCCCTCTTCGAGCAGTGTCTTCTCTGGTACTTCATCCAGCTGTTTGCAGCTGCAGAGCGTACGCACCAGGCGCTGCGCCATGATCAGCAGGATCGAGGAGGCGATGTTGTAAGGCGCTACGCCGATATTCAGGAGCCGTGTCAGAGTCTGCGGCGCATCATTGGTATGCAATGTCGAAAACACCAGGTGCCCGGTTTGCGCAGCCTTGATCGAGATCTCGGCGGTTTCCAGGTCGCGGATTTCGCCAACCATGATGATATCGGGATCCTGGCGCAGAAAGGAGCGCAATGCAGAAGCAAATGTCAGCCCTGCCTTGATCTTGATGTTGACCTGGTTGACGCCGTCCATGGGTATCTCCACCGGGTCTTCGATGGTGACGATGTTCTTGTCGGGAGTATTGAGCTGACTCAAGGCCGAATACTGCGTGACTGTTTTACCACTGCCGGTCGGGCCGGTGACCAGGATCAATCCATAGGGTTTTAAGATGGCCTCGTGGTAATCGGCGAGTTGCTTTTCGTCCATTCCCAGGGATGCGATGGAGAGATTGGCAGCCGAGGTGTTCAGCAGCCGCAATACAATCTTTTCACCATGCAGCGTCGGGCATGTGCTGACGCGAAAACCGATGGTGCGATGCTGGGAGAGGCGCAGCGTGATCTGGCCATCCTGGGGGATGCGTTTTTCGGCAATGTTGAGGCGCGCCATAACTTTGAGTCGGGACGCCAGCCTGTTGCCGATGTTCAGCGGCGGCGCAAACACCTTATTCAGGATGCCATCCTGGCGGTAGCGAATGCGGTAATCCTCTGAGTAGGGTTCAAAATGGATATCCGATGCGCCGCTGTCGATGGCGTCCATGAGGATCTTGCTGATAAAGCGCACCACCGGAATGTCACTGGTATCCTCCTGG
>DAOUQU010000408.1 GCA_030625445.1 Gammaproteobacteria bacterium | reverse complement strand
ATCTGTCCTCCGGATACCGACCCGGTGATCGATACGCCGGCAGTTGCCGAGTTGATCCGCCTGCGCGCCAAGCAGAGCGCCCAGGCGCGCGTGCTCTCTGTCGGCGCACTCACCAGGGGGCTTGCGGGAGAGCAACTGACTGAGATGGCTGCCCTCAAGAACAGCGGCTGCATTGCGGTCAGCAATGCCCGCCAGCCGGTTCGCAGTAATTTAATTCTCAAACGCGCCATGGAGTATGCAGCCACATGGCAGATTCCTCTCTTTGTGAACCCATTGGATCACGCCCTGGGCAACAACGGCTGCGCACACGACGGGCGCGTGGCTAACCGGCTCGGACTACCGGGAATCCCCTGCTCTGCCGAAACCGTCGCAGTCGCCACAATGCTGGAACTCGCCCAGGAGAGCGGTGCGCATATTCACTTTCAACAAATCTCTACGGCCCGCGCCGTCGAGATGCTGCATGAGGCGCAATTGAAAGGGATCCATGTGACGGCAGATGTCGCTGCTCACCAACTCCACCTCACCGAGATTGATGTCGATGGTTTTGACAGTAATTGTCATCTGCTGCCACCGTTACGCACGCTCGCAGACCGCGATGCATTGCGCCAGGGTGTTGCCGGGGGAGTCATCAACGCGATCTGTTCAGCTCATGAGCCCCACGAGGCTGACGCCAAGCTGGCTCCATTTCCTGCAACAGAACCGGGTATCTCCGCTCTCGAGACGCTGCTGCCTCTGACACTGCGGCTTGTTGATGAGAAACTGATCGATCTGCCGCGCGCCATCTCTCTGCTCACCAGCGGGCCGGCGGAGATTGCCGGACTCAGCAGTGGCAAGATCATTGCCGGAGCGGATGCTGACCTGTGTCTGATCGATCTCGACAGGGAGTGGAGATTTGATGCCGATAAAATGCTCAGCGCCGGTCATAACACCCCCTTTGACGGCTGGGAATTTACTGGCCATGTTACCCATACCTTTTTTGAAGGACGCCTTACCTGGTCGGAGAGCTGATGTCTGCACAAGCACAGCGTGACACTATTTTTGTTGAAGATGCGCTGATCCTTTCGCATACAGAACATGCGGGCGATCAGTTCATCATGCGCGTTTCTGCTCCTAAATGCGCCGCGAAAGCTGAACCCGGGCAATTTTCCCACCTGCAGTGCGACCCGCAGCGTCCGATGCGACGCCCTATCTCCATCATGCGTGTTTCTGCAGCAGATGGCTGGGTTGATTTCCTCTACAAGCGCCTTGGCGAGGGAACGACACTGCTTGCCAACCGCAAGGCCGGCGAAAGCATCAACCTGCTCGGCCCCATTGGTAAAGGCTTTAACATCACCACCTCCAGACCACTGCTGATCGGCGGTGGCGTCGGCATGCCGCCGATGATTTTTGCCGCCGAGCAGCTGCGCAGCAGGGACTGCTCCCCGTTTGTGATTCTTGGTTCCGAAGTCCCCTTCCCCTTCTCTCCGCGTCCATCCCAGCTGCTGGTCAACGGAGTGCAGGGCACAATGCCGGATGGGGTAATTGCTGCGATGCCATTGCTGGATGACTGGGGGATTCCCTCCAGACTCGCTTCGTTGCAGGGTTATGCCGGCTGTCACCAGGGCTATGTGACGGACCTTGCACGAATCTGGCTGGATGCACTCGATGAGCAGCAGCGCAATGAAGTCTCTCTCTACGCCTGTGGACC
>DAOUQU010000010.1 GCA_030625445.1 Gammaproteobacteria bacterium | reverse complement strand
GTTGCCGGAAGGTGTAGAGATGGTGATGCCGGGCGATAACGTCAAAATGACAGTAACCATGATCAACCCGATTGCGATGGAAGAGGGACTGCGTTTCGCGATTCGTGAAGGCGGCCGTACCGTCGGCGCCGGTGTTGTATCTAAAATCATCGAGTAAAGAGTCATGTCAACAGGTCAGAGAATCCGGATTCGCTTGAAGTCGTTTGATCATCGTCTGATTGATCAGTCGGCACGCGAAATTGTGGAAACAGCAAAACGCACCGGCTCTGTCGTCAAAGGTCCAATTCCATTGCCGACTAAAAAAGAGCGTTACACCATACTGATTTCACCGCACGTCAATAAGGATGCGCGTGATCAGTATGAAATCCGCACCCACAAGCGTCTGCTTGAGATCGTCGAGCCAAGTGACAAGACCGTGGATTCTTTGATGAAGCTGGATCTGGCCGCTGGTGTCGATGTCCAGATCAAGCTGAACTAGGGAGAGAGATCATGACGATGGGTATCGTAGGACATAAAGTAGGTATGAGCCGCATCTTTACTGAAGATGGCGTCTCCATACCGGTCACTGTGATCGAGGCAACTCCCAATCGTGTTGCGCAGGTGCGCACGGCTGAGGTTGACGGATATGCTGCGATTCAGGTTGCAGTCGGAAGCCGCAAGGCATCACGTGTTAACAAGCCAACGGCAGGCCACCATGCGAAGGCAGGTGTCGAAGCTGGAAGCAGTCTGTGTGAATTCCGCCTCGATGAACATGAAGGTGAGATTCCGGAAGTGGGCAGCGAGATTACAGTCGCTCTATTTGAAGAGGGACAGGTCGTTGATGTGCAGGGTACCAGCAAGGGCGCCGGTTTTGCCGGTGTCGTAAAGCGCCATCATTTTGCAATGCAACGTGCTACTCACGGCAACTCCCTCTCTCATCGCGCCCCCGGATCAATTGGCCAGTGCCAGACTCCAGGTCGTGTCTTCAAGGGAAAGAAGATGGCGGGTCACATGGGTAATGTGAAGCGTACAGTGCAGAATCTTGAGATTGTGCGTGTCGATGCAGAGAGAAACCTGCTTCTGGTGAAGGGCGCTGTTCCAGGTTCCAAAGGTGGTGATGTGATTATCACGCCTGCGGTTAAAATGAAACACAAGGGTTGATGATTATGAACCTGACACTACAAAATGGCAGTTCAATTGATGTCTCGGACCAGGTGTTCGGTGTTGATTATAACGAGGCGCTGGTTCACCAGGTTGTCAAAGCCTACTATAACGGCGCTCGTTCCGGAACCAAGGCGCAAAAAACCAGAGCCCAGGTAAGGGGCGGCGGTGCCAAGCCCTGGCGTCAAAAGGGAACTGGCCGCGCGCGTGCCGGCACCTCAAGCAGTCCGATCTGGCGCTCCGGTGGCGTCACTTTCGCGGCATCGCCACGTGATTTTTCACAAAAAGTGAATCGTAAGATGTATAGCGGTGCGATCCGTTCAATTCTCTCAGAACTGGTACGTCAGGATCGCCTGCTGGTCGTTGATGAATTTGCTATCGATGCGCCTAAGACCAGGGAGATTACCAGCAAGCTGAAGCAGCTGGATGTCAAGGATACGCTGATTATTGTTGCAGATCTTGATGAGAACCTGATTCTGGCATCTCGCAACCTCTACAATGTCGATGTTCGTGACAGCAGTGACATCGATCCGGCAAGTCTGATTGCATTTGACAAGATTGTCATCACTTCCGCTGCACTGAAAAAGATCGAGGAGCGTCTCTCATGAATAAAGAGCGTTTGATGAAAGTTTTATTAGGTGGCGTTGTCTCTGAAAAGAGCGCAAATGTTGCTGAATCAAATCAGGTGATTTTTCGTGTCGCTTCCGATGCAACGAAACCTGAGATCCGGCGTGCGGTCGAGCTGATGTTCGATGTCGATGTCGAGAGTGTTCACGTCCTCAATGTCAAAGGCAAGAGCAAACGTTTCGGGCAAATGCAGGGCAAGCGCTCCGACTGGAGAAAGGCCTACGTTCGATTGAAAGAAGGCCAGGACATCGATCTTATGCCGGGCGCATGAGTCTGATTGACCATTGATCCCAAATATTGAATTAAGCTGAATTGAGCTGAATTAACGAGTTGCAAACATGGCAATTGTAAAATCAAAACCGACATCACCAGGGCGCCGCTTTGTTGTTAATGTCGTTAAACCTGACCTGCATAAAGGTGGTCCCTACGAACCACTGGTTGAAAAAAAGACCAAAACAGGCGGGCGTAACAATAATGGCCGCATCACATCGCGCCATCGTGGTGGAGGACACAAACAGCGTTATCGCGTCATTGATTTCAAACGCAATAAAGAGAGTGTGCCTGCGACAGTTGAGCGCATCGAGTACGACCCAAACCGTACGGCTTACATTGCGCTGCTGAAATATGCTGACGGTGCGCGCACCTACATCATCGCACCAAAAGGTTTGATTGCGGGCGCCACTGTTGTTTCAGGACGTGAAGCACCGATCTCAGCCGGTAACTGCATGCCGCTGCGCAACATGCCGATGGGCAGCGTCGTCCACTGTATCGAGATGAAGCCTGGCAAAGGTGCGCAAATTGCGCGCAGTGCCGGTACATCTGCGCAGCTGGTTGCACGTGAAGGTGAGTATGCAACCCTGCGTCTGCGCTCAGGCGAGATGCGCAAAATTCCGGCCAGGTGCCGCGCCGTGCTTGGTGAAGTCAGCAATGGCGAACACAGCCTGCGTTCCCTGGGAAAAGCCGGCGCCAAGCGCTGGCGCGGAGTTCGCCCGACCGTGCGTGGTGTGGCGATGAATCCCGTCGATCATCCACATGGCGGTGGCGAGGGAAGGACATCAGGCGGCCGGCATCCTGTCAGCCCCTGGGGTGTGCCGACCAAAGGTTACAAGACACGCAGTAATAAACGTACCGACAAGATGATCGTGCGCGATCGTCGTCGTAAATAATTGAGGTAGAGAAATGCCACGTTCGGTTCATAAAGGTCCCTTTATCGATCACCATCTTGAAAAAAAGGTGGCGGCAGCTGCGGCAGCAAATGATCGACGCCCGATCAAGACGTGGTCGCGGCGTTCCATGGTCAGTCCGGATATGGTTGGTCTGACAATAGGAATTCATAATGGCCGGCAGCATGTTCCGGTCCTGATTAACGAAAACATGGTTGGCCACAAGCTCGGTGAATTCGCTCTGACGCGCACTTACCGTGGACATGTGGCTGACAAGAAAGCAAAGTAACGGAGAGAGAGATGCAGGCTGTAGCTAAACATCGCTATGCACGAATTTCTGCGCAGAAGGGGCGTCTGGTCGCTGATCAGATCCGTGGATTGCCGGTTGAAGAGGCGCTCAATGTGCTCATATTCAGCAAGAAAAAAGGTGCTGTGCTGATAAAAAAGGTTCTTGATTCTGCGATTGCGAATGCAGAAAACAATGAAGGAGCTGATATCGATGAGCTGACTGTAAAAACGATCTGTATCGATGAGGGACCAACCATGAAAAGGATTCGTGCGCGTGCAAAGGGACGGGCAAGTCGTATTCTCAAGCGTAGCAGCCACATTACCGTCGCAGTAGCGGACGACTAAGGCAGAATAATTATGGGTCAAAAAATACATCCAACAGGTTTTCGACTTGGTATAACAAAAGAGCATACCTCGCGTTGGTATGCCAACACCAATCAGTACGCCGACCTCCTCAATGAGGATCTCGAGGTACGCGAATTTCTGAAGAAAAAGTTAAAACAGGCGCAGGTCAGCCGGATTCAGATAGATCGTCCCGCGAATAATGCCCATATCACTATTCACACGGCGCGTCCGGGCATAGTGATCGGCAAGAAGGGAGAGGATATCAATAAGCTGCGTACGGAAGTATCTGCAGTGATGGGTGTTCCGGTGCAGATCAGCATTGAAGAGATTCGCAAGCCTGAGCTGGATGCAACGCTGGTTGCAGAGAGCATCGCGCAGCAACTTGAGCGCCGTATCATGTTTCGCCGGGCCATGAAGCGCTCGGTGCAAACAGCAATGCGTCTCGGCGCCGGCGGCATCAAGATCAATATCGGAGGCCGTTTGAACGGCGCCGAGATCGCCAGAAGCGAATGGTATCGTGAAGGTCGTGTGCCGTTGCATACGCTGCGTGCTGATATCGATTACGGTACAGCAGAGGCCATGACAACCTATGGCATCATCGGTATCAAGGTCTGGGTTTTCAAGGGTGAAGTCTTCGCAGGTATGCCTGCAGAGAAGGCAGAGCCAAAGAAGACCAAAGGCCGTAGTAGCAAGGGTAGAGGCAATAAAGGTTAAATCATGCTCCAGCCAAAACGAACAAAATTCCGTAAAATGCAAAAGGGTCGCAATCGCGGTCTGGCAGAGAGAGGCAGTAAGGTAAGCTTCGGTGAATTTGGCCTCAAGGCCACTTCAAGAGGCCGTATTACCTCGCGTCAGATCGAGGCTGCTCGACGCACCATCACACGTACAGTAAAGCGTGGCGGAAAGCTCTATATCCGCGTCTTTCCAGATAAGCCGATCACCAAGAAGCCTCTCGAGGTACGCATGGGTAAGGGTAAAGGAGGCGTCGAATACTGGGTGGCGCAGGTCCAGCCGGGGCGTATGCTGTATGAGATTGAAGGCGTCTCTGAAGAGCTGGCTCGCGAGGCATTTCAACTTGCTGCCGCGAAACTTCCCGTAGCAACCACTTTTACCAGGCGGACGATCCTCTAATGAAAGCAACAGAACTTCGCAGCAAAAGCCAGGTTGAACTGGAGCAGGAACTGCATGATTTGCTCAAGGAGCAATTTACCTTGCGTATGCAGCAGGGAACAGGTCAGTTGGCGCGCCCGGACCAGGTGAAAAAGGTTCGCAAGAATATTGCCAGAGCCAAAACCGTGATGAATGAAAAGACGGCAGGTAGTGCATCATGAATGAAGAACAAGCATCAAACCGCAAGATCCAGGGACGTGTTACCAGCGATAAGATGGATAAAACCATTACCGTACTGGTTGAGCGTCAGGTAAAGCACCCGATTTACGGCAAATTCATCCGCAGATCCACCAAGGTGCATGCGCATGATGCGAACAATGAGTGTCGTATCGGTGATCTTGTCACGGTCGAACAGTGTCGACCACTGTCACGCAGTAAGTCGTGGCGCCTGGTCGAAGTTATCGAGAGCCCTGCACGGGCCTGATCCAGTAGAATTTTTCGTGGAGTAATCTGATGATTCAGATGCAGACAAACCTGAGTGTTGCCGACAATAGCGGAGCCAAGCGCGTTCAGTGTATCAAGGTGCTGGGCGGATCACACCGCCGCTATGCAGGCATTGGCGATGTCATCAAAGTCAGTATTAAAGAGGCCATCCCGCGCGGCAAGGTAAAAAAAGGCGATGTTTACAACGCCGTTGTGGTGCGCACTCGCAAGGGTGTACGTCGTGGAGATGGCTCATTGATTCGCTTTGATGGCAATGCTGCCGTGTTGCTGAACGCACAGTTGCAACCTGTAGGTACTCGTATCTTCGGACCTGTTACGCGTGAATTGCGTAGCGGTGAGTTTATGAAGATTATTTCACTTGCTCCTGAAGTGTTGTGAGGTTGATTTCATGGCTATGAATAAAATTAGGAAAGGCGACGATGTCATTGTCATTGCCGGCAAGGACAGTGGCAAACGAGGCACAGTACTCAAGGTGGATCAGCGGCGTATTGTTGTTGAAAATATCAATCTGGCTAAAAAGCACGTCAAGCCTGATCCAAACAAAGGGGAGCCTGGCGGCATTATTGATAAAGAGATGCCCATGGATGCTTCCAATGTGGCAATTTACAACCCGATGACCAATAAGGGCGATCGGGTTGGATTCAAATCGCTGGATGATGGGCGCAAGGTGCGTTTCTACAAGTCCAACGGCGAAATTGTTGATGTATAAGGCGAGAAGCAGATGAGCAGCAGGCTAGAAGATCATTATCGTGACAACGTGATACCGCAACTAACCAAGAAATTCGATTACTCGAGTGTCATGGCTGTTCCGCGTATTGAAAAAATCACCCTGAACATGGGTGTTGGTGAAGCAACTGGCGACAAAAAAATCATCCAGAATGCTACCAGTGACATGGCCAAGATTTGTGGACAAAAACCTGTTGTTACCAGGGCGCGCAAATCTGTTGCAGGGTTTAAGATTCGTGAAGGCTGGCCGATCGGCTGCAAGGTGACACTGCGTCGTGAACGCATGTATGAATTCCTCGATCGGCTGATTAGCATTGCGTTACCCAGGGAGAGGGATTTCCGCGGACTCAACGGCAAATCGTTTGATGGTCGGGGAAACTACAATATGGGAATCAAGGAGCAGATCATGTTCCCCGAGATCAATTACGATCAGATCGATGCCATTCGAGGCATGGATATCTGTATTACGACTTCAGCAAAAAATGACGACGAAGGCCGTTCACTGCTGGAAGCTTTTAACTTTCCGTTTAAATAAGTACGGTAAAGAGACTATGGCAAAGAAAAGCATGATTGCACGTGAAGCAAAACGCGCAAAAATTGTCGCAAAATATGCTGAGAAACGCGCAGCATTGAAAGCGATTATTAACAACCGCAACAGCAGTTACGAAGAGATTGACGACGCTGTATTGAAACTGCAGAAGATGCCTCGCGATGCGAGTTCATCCCGTCAGAGATCCCGCTGCCGCATTACAGGCCGACCACATGCCGTTTATCGCAAATTCGGTCTGTGCCGTCACAAACTGAGAGAAGCGACGATGCGTGGCGATGTGCCGGGCCTGAAGAAAGCAAGCTGGTAACTAAAGTATAAATTCGACTGGCAATGTCAGTTGCCACTGTGTATAATCTGCGGCCTTCGTTTTGAAGGTCGTTTGTTTTATTTAGATTATCTATAATTTAGGGTATCGCGCCGCACTGGCGGGCTGACCCACAGGAGACTCATAATGAGTATGTCAGATCCAGTTGCGGATATGCTGACGCGTATACGCAATGCCCAGGCGCGGAACAAGGTTTCTGTCACCATGCCGTCATCCAAAGTCAAGCAAGCAGTGGCTGCGGTGCTCAAAGATGAGGGCTTCATCAAAGATTTTCACGCATCTTCCGATGTGAAGGCTGAGCTGAATGTAGAGCTGAAATACTTTCAGGGAGAGCCTGTAATCGACCTCATTCAACGCGTAAGCCGTCCCGGTCTGCGTATCTATAAAAACAAGCATGAACTGCCCAGGGTAAGAAACGGGCTGGGCATCGCTATTATTTCAACATCCAAAGGTTTAATGACTGATCGTGCGGCGCGTAAGGCCGGTCACGGTGGCGAAGTCATTGCCTTTGTTGCATAAAGGAGGCGGATATGTCACGTATTGCCAAGGCGCCGGTTCCTATTGTCTCCGGTATTGAAGTCAAGATTGACGGACAGGATGTAGAGGTCAAGGGCTCCAAAGGAGCACTCGCATGGAGCGTAAATCCTGCCGTCAAGGTTTCCCAGGAAGATGGCGCACTGCACGTTGCACCACATAAGGAAACCAAACAGTCATGGGCATTGGCCGGCACTACACGTGCACTTCTGAATAACATGATCATTGGATGTTCAGACGGATTCAGTAAAAAACTGACCCTGATTGGTGTTGGTTACCGTGCTGCTATGAAGGGCAGGGAGCTTAATTTGAGTCTTGGATTTTCCCACCCTGTGAACTATGCGGTGCCCGAAGGTATTCAAATTGAAACACCTTCACAAACTGAGATTGTTGTTTCGGGTGCTGACAAGCAGCAGGTTGGTCAAGTTGCTGCAGAGATTCGTTCATACAGACCGCCGGAGCCTTATAAAGGCAAGGGTGTACGCTACGCAGACGAGCATGTGCTGCGTAAAGAAGCGAAGAAGAAATAAGAGGTTAGGACGATGGATAAGAAACAAAGTCGTTTGCGCCGTGCTCGCAAGGCCCGCGCAAAGATACATGATTCAGGTCGGCATCGTCTGACGGTTTTTCGTACGCCCAGGCATATCTATGCCCAGGTGATCGCCCCGAATGGCGCCGAAATTGTTGCTGCCGCATCGACTGTTGAAAAATCTATTCGCCAGAGTATCGACGGATCAACGGGTAATGCCGCAGCTGCCGCATCTGTCGGCAAGGCTATTGGTGAGCGTGCAAAAGCGGCAGGAGTCGAGTCAGTAGCTTTCGACCGCGCCGGATTCAGATTTCACGGACGTGTGAAATCACTCGCAGATGCTGCTCGTGAAGCCGGCTTGCAATTTTAAGAGGAACAGCGATGTCAAAATATGATTCTCAAGATGATGGTCAGGATTTCATTGAAAAGCTTGTCACTGTCAATCGTGTCGCCAAGACCGTTAAAGGTGGACGTATCTTCAGTTTCTCTGCGCTGACAGTAGTTGGCGACGGGAAAGGCCGTGTAGGTTTTGGCCAGGGTAAGGCGCGTGAGGTTCCGATTGCGATCCAGAAGTCAATGGAAAGCGCACGCAAGAACATGAAGAGTGTCAATCTCAATGGCGATACGGTGCAATATCCGCTAATCGGAAGGCATGGTGCGGCGAAGGTTTTCATGAAACCCGCCTCCCAGGGTACTGGAATCATCGCTGGTGGCGCCATGCGTGCGGTATTTGAAGTTGTCGGCGTACATAATGTGCTTGCCAAATGCATCGGCACCAATAACCCGCTCAACGTCATTCGCGCAACCGTACAGGGTCTGACCACAATGACCAGTCCTGAACATGCTGCTGCGAAACGCGGCAAGAGCGTCGAAGAGATTCTGGAGTAAACAATGGCAGACAAGAACATGATGAAAGTCAAGTTGGTGCGCAGCATGAACGGTCGTATCGAGGCGCATAAAGCCTGTGTCAGAGGACTTGGGCTGCGTAGAATGCACCAGGTTGTCGAAGTTGAAGACACCGCATCTACCCGAGGGATGGTGAACAAAGTCTCTTACATGGTAAAGGTCGTTACGGAGAGCTGATATGCATCTGAATACACTAAAACCTGCAGAGGGCAGCACCAAGGCGCGTAAACGTGTCGGTCGCGGCATTGGCAGCGGGCTGGGAAAGACATGCGGGCGCGGGCATAAAGGCCAAAAATCACGTTCCGGTGGTTTCACAAAGGTTGGCTTCGAAGGCGGTCAAATGCCTCTGCAGCGCCGCTTGCCGAAGGTTGGTTTTAACTCCCGCATGGCGAAATATACTGCCGAATTGACCCTCAATGAGATTGCCTCGGTCGATGCGGATATCGTCGATATCAATGCCCTGCACAAGGCCAATATACTGCCTTACAGCATGAAGCGCGCCAAGGTGATGCTTTCGGGAACGATTGACAAAGCGGTTACGTTGAAAGGAATTCGCGCCACCAAAGGCGCCCGTGCAGCGATCGAAAAAGCTGGCGGCAGTCTCCAAGAGTGACATAGGCTGACAGTAACAAGTTATTAAACGGATTCTACGATGGCAGCAAAAGAGACAATAAGCGCAGGTGGCGGCAAGTTCGGGCACCTCACAGAGATCAAGCAGCGCATACTGTTTCTGCTGGGAGCTCTGATTGTCTTTCGTATAGGAACTTTTGTACCCGTGCCCGGAGTCAATCCTGCAGCACTGGCGGCGCTGTTTCAGCAGCAGTCCGGCACCATCCTGGATATGTTCAACATGTTCTCCGGTGGCGCCCTTGAACGCGCGAGTCTGTTTGCTCTTGGAATCATGCCCTATATCTCTGCATCGATCATCATGCAGTTGATGACAGCTGTCATACCGACACTTGAACAGCTGAAGAAAGAGGGTGAATCAGGGCGTCGCAAGATTACACAGTACACCCGCTATGGCACCGTGGTGCTGGGAATATTCCAGTCAATCGGCATTGCCATCGCACTGCAGGGGCAGACGGTCGCCGGCTCCAATGTCGTCATCAACCAGGGGTGGGGATTTGTGATGGTGGCAAGTGTCGCCCTGGTGAGCGGCACCATGTTCCTGATGTGGCTTGGTGAGCAGATCACAGAGCGCGGTCTCGGCAATGGCATCTCGATGATTATATTTGCCGGTATCGTCGCCGGATTGCCGTCAGCTGCGGGCGCTGTCTTTCAACAGGTCAGCAGCGGTGAGATGAATGCGATTTTTGTCGTCATTCTGCTGATAGCACTGATCGGTGTGGTTGGTTTTGTGGTCTTTGTCGAACGCGGTCAACGGCGCATCAAGATCAATTACGCCAAACGCCAGCAGGGGCGCAAGATCTACGCGGCGCAGAGCAGCTTTCTGCCGCTGAAGTTGAATATGTCAGGCGTCATACCGCCGATCTTTGCATCCAGTATCATTCTGTTTCCGGCGACGATCGGACAGATGGCTGGCAGCGGCGAAAATATGCGCTGGCTCCAGGATCTGACAGGAAAACTCTCGCGAGGAGAGCCTCTCTATACGGTTTTCTTTGCAGCGGCGATTATATTTTTCTGCTTCTTTTACACGGCGATTGTATTCAACTCGCGTGAGACGGCGGACAACCTGAAGCGTTCAGGCGCATTCATTCCAGGGATTCGTCCCGGAAAACAGACGGCTAACTATATCGATTATGTTTTGTCACGTCTGACACTCGTAGGCGCCATGTATATCACGCTGGTGGCGCTGTTGCCTGATTTGCTGCAATTTCAATGGAATATTCCGTTCTACTTCGGCGGAACTTCCCTACTCATCATCGTCGTTGTTGTCATGGATTTCATGGCGCAACTGCAGGCGCATCTGATGTCGCATCAGTATGACAGCCTCATGAAGAAAGCCAATTTTAGCGGTGTTGGTGGCGCCGGTCGTATTCACTAACATCGATATCTGGAGAAACTATTATGAAAGTGCGTGCTTCCGTGAAGAAGATTTGTCGCAACTGCAAGATTGTAAAACGCAAAGGCGTTGTGCGTGTGATCTGTAAGGATCCACGACATAAGCAACGTCAGGGTTGATTTCATAACGATTCCGCTATATTATTACGGGTTTTCCCCGTGTCGCGGATATAACTGAGTTCAGGAGCTTAACTGATGGCCCGTATTGCTGGTGTCAACATACCGGACAGAAAACACGCAGTCATTTCATTGACTGCAATTTACGGCATTGGTCGTACCAAGGCAATGGAGATATGCAAAGCTGCAGGCGTTGCGCCGGATCAGATGATTCAGCAGCTTGGTGACGATCAGATCGATGCGCTGCGCACTGAAGTTGCGAAGCACAACGTCGAAGGTGATTTGCGTCGTGAAATATCCATGAGCATCAAACGCTTGATGGATCTTGGCTGCAACCGTGGCATCCGCCACCGGCGCGGTCTCCCTGTGCGTGGACAACGTACAAAAACGAATGCGCGCACCCGCAAGGGACCGCGTCGTCCTATCAAGCGCTGATACGATATTCAGGTTAAATTAATATGGCGAAACCTACACAGACAAAGAAAAAGGTCAAAAAGGTTGTTACAGATGGCATTGCCCATGTGCATGCATCTTTTAATAACACCATCATCATGATCTCCGACCGTCAGGGAAATGCTCTCTGCTGGACTACCGCTGGCGGATCAGGCTTCCGTGGCTCACGCAAGAGTACGCCTTTTGCCGCACAGGTCGCCGCTGAGAAATGTGGCCAAATGGCGAAGGAGTTCGGTATGAAGAGCATCGATGTCAATATCAAGGGACCAGGTCCCGGTCGTGACTCTGCCGTTCGTGCGCTGAATAATTCCGGCCTTAAAATTACCAGTATTTCTGATGTGACGCCCATACCACATAATGGTTGTCGCCCACCTAAAAAGCGTCGCGTGTAAACGGAGTCGGACATGGCTAGATATATTGGACCAAAATGTAAACTCAGTCGTCGTGAAGGCACTGACCTGGGACTCAAGAGCCGCGTGCGCGCTCTCGACTCTAAATGCAACATGGAGAAGGTTCCCGGTCAAACCAGCGATCGCCGTCGCAGACTTTCCGACTATGGAGTGCAGCTGCGCGAAAAGCAGAAAGTTCGCCGTATCTACTGCGTACTGGAGAAGCAGTTCCGCAACTACTACAAAAAAGCGGCAAAAAGCAAAGGTGCTACGGGTGATAACTTGTTGCAACTGCTTGAACGCCGCCTGGATAATGTCGTTTACCGCATGGGCTATGGCTCGACACGGTCAGAAGCGCGTCAGCTGGTGAGCCACAAGGCAATTGAAGTCAATGGCTCGGTTGTCAATATCGCCTCTTATCAGGTTTCCGCCGAAGACGTGGTCTCGGTTCGGGAAAAATCCCGCAAACAGGACCGAATTCAGAGCTCTCTCGCCATCGCAGAGCAGTACGAATTTCCTGACTGGGTTGAGGTTGACGTGAAAGGGATGAGCGGCGTTTTCAAGCGCATCCCCGAACGCACAGACCTGCCGGCTGACATCAACGAACAGTTGATCGTAGAACTCTACTCCAAGTAAGACACCTTTTAGAGGCGTATTCATGACGGAATCTATCTCGGATTTTCTAAAACCACGTATCGTTAACGTTGACAAGATCAGCGATACGCATACCAAAGTGATACTAGAGCCATTTGAACGTGGTTTTGGACACACACTTGGTAATGCGCTGCGTCGTATTCTGCTCTCTTCAATGAAAGGGAGCGCAGTGACTGATGTCATGATTGAAGGCGTCCTGCACGAATACAGTGGTATGGATGGTGTTCAGGAGGATGCGCTTGATATCCTTCTGAATCTCAAGGAGCTCGCAATTGTCCTGCATGAGCGTGAGGAAGCTGTTCTGCATCTGAAAAAGAGCGGACCCTGTGATGTCACTGCTGCTGATATTCAACTCGATCACGACGTTGAGATTGCCGATCCTGATCATCTCATTGCGACGCTGACCAAGGATGTCGAACTCGATATCTCCATGAAGGTCAGAAAAGGGCGCGGCTATGAACCGGCCGCCAACCGTGAAGATGATGAAGATTCAAATCTTGTTGGATGGCTTAAACTCGATGCAACTTTCTCGCCTGTCCGCCGTGTTGCCTATTCAGTCGAGGCAGCACGCGTTGAGCAGCGTACGGATCTGGACAAGCTGATCATTGACATAGAGACTGACGGCACGATTGATCCTGATGAGGCTGTGCGCATGGCAGCAACAATTCTCCAGGATCAGCTCACAGCCTTTGTTCTGCTTGATGTTACAGTGGCTCCTGATGTCGAGGAGGATGTTGAAGATGAGCCGGAATTTGATCCGACCCTGTTGAACCCGGTTGATGATCTTGAACTGACTGTCCGTTCTGCAAATTGTCTCAAGGCGGAAAACATCATGTTCATCGGTGACCTGGTGCAGCGCACTGAAGTCGAACTGCTGAAGACGCCAAACCTTGGCAAAAAATCCCTGAATGAAATCAAGGATGTACTTGCCGAGCGTGGTTTGTCTCTCGGAATGAAACTCGAGAACTGGCCCCCCGAAGCTCTTGAAGATGTCGTCAACGGCTAGCGAGACTGAGTCACAGACTGACACTGACAAGCGATAAAGAATTTATTAGTCTCTCGCAAAGGCGCAGAGACGCAAAGGGTTTTACTTGGCGTGCTTGGCGTCTTTGCGAGAGTCATTAAGTTTGATTCATTTGTAGAGACGTTAGGTCATTTAAGAATTACTAGTTAACAAGAATAGATATCAGGAATAATTATCATGCGTCATCGCAAATCCGGTCGCAAACTCAACAGAAACAGCAGTCATCGTAAAGCCATGTTCAAGAATATGGCGTGCTCACTGTTTGAACATGAGTTGATCAAAACTACACTGCCAAAAGCCAAAGAGCTGCGTCGTGTTGTCGAACCTCTGATTACCAGGGCCGGGGTTGACACTGTTGCAAATCGCCGTCTCGCGTTCAGCCGCTTGCGCGACGATGCTGTTGTTGCCAAGCTGTTCACTGAAATCGGACCAAGATACCAGGAGCGCAATGGCGGTTACATGCGTATTCTCAAAGCCGGATACCGTGTCGGCGACAAAGCGCCCATGGCATGGGTTGAACTGGTCGACCGTCCCATCCCTGAAGTTGAAGATGAGATATTCGATGAAGCAGTAGCTGATTAAGCATCTTACATCGCACACGACAAAAAACCGGCTGTTGCCGGTTTTTTGCGTTAAGGGGTAGTGTTTTAAGTTTAGGGAGGTTTTAAGTTTTAGGTTTTAGGTTTTTCACTCACTCCTCGCTACTCACGTCTCAGTACTCAGTTCTATCCCTGCGATCCATACAATGAGTTATAGAGCCCGTCCTGGCTGATCAACTGGCTATGTACGCCATCTTCGACGATGCGGCCATCTTCAAAAACCAGCACGCGGTCGGCATGCTTTACTGCACTCAGACGGTGGGCGACGATAATGGTCGTCTTTCCCTGCAAGAATTTATTGAGTGCGGTATGCAGATGCTTTTCAGTGGTCGTATCCAGTGCCGACGTAGCCTCATCGAGGATCACAACTGCAGGGTCCGTTAATACCATGCGGGCGATGGCGAGCCGCTGCTGCTGCCCGCCTGAAAGACGCACGCCTCTGTTGCCTATCTTGGTCTCCAGACCGTCGTCAAGCATTTCGATGGTCTCCTTCAACTGTGCTATCTCGAGTGCTTTCCACAGCAGTTGATCATCGATCTCACGCCCAAGTGTCAGGTTTGAACGCACGCTCTCATTCATCAGTGCAGGGTGCTGCAGCACCGTTGCGACATTCTCACGCACAACATCGAGTCCGATGCGGGTAACAGGAACTCCATCAAAGAGTATTTCACCCGTATCAGCAGTATAGAGTCCAAGCAGAATCTGCACGAAGGTGGTTTTACCTCCTCCACTGGCGCCGACAAGGGCAATTTTCTGCCCTGCGGGAACATGCAGAGAGAGATCTTTCAGAACCCTGGGGCCATCACCATAAGCAAAGCTGACATTCTCGAGTGTGATGGATACAGTCTCAGCGTCGGTGAAGGGGTTCTCCTCATGCGGGTAGACGGGTTCCAGTTTGATATCAAAGAGGCTGTTGATGCGTGTCAGTGCAGCATGTGCGCTGTTCCAGGCATATTGAATCGTCACAACCTCCTGTACCGGCCCCATCATAAACCACAGGTAGGCGAACACGGCCAGCATCTGACCGATCGAAAGCCCGGAGTAGAGCACCATGAACATGCTCAGGGCGCGAAATATATCGAAGCCGAACAGAAAGATGACAAATGAGAGACGCGATGCCGCATCGCTGCGCCATGCAAAGCTGGATGAGTAGTTGCGCACGTCGGCGGCGATATCGATCAGTCTGGCAATATAGTGATGTTCTCGGTTTGCGGCGCGAATCTGCTGGATTGCATCGAGTGTCTCCGCCAGGGACTCCTGGAACAGCTGGAAGGATGCATTTTCGCGCTTTTTGAGCTGTTTGACCTTGCGCCCGAAAATGGTGGTGACATAGATCACCAGTGGGTTCAGCAACAGAATAAAGAGCGCCAGCTGCCAGTGAATCCACAGCAGAATGACAGCTGTACCGATGATCGTGAGTACCGCCACCAAAAATTTACTGATACTGACACTGACGAAGTCATCGATGGTTTGCAGGTCTGTCACCAGGTGTGATGCGACCGTTCCTGATCCGAGGCTCTCATACTCCGACATGGAGATGCGTTCGAGCCGCGATAGCAGCGAACGGCGAATACGGAAGATCACATCTTTTGCGATACGGGTGAAAATACGTGTCTGCCAGACGCTGAAGAGGGTGGCGGCAATGCGCAGCATCAGTGTCAGCGCCAGTACCGCAAGGATATAGAGAGCGGGGCCATGCCAGCTTTGGGGGAACAGCTGGTCCATGATCGCAACGGATGTGCCGGGTTTGTCCAGCAGCACCTCATCGACCAGGATCGGGATCAGCAGGGGCACTGGCACGGCAAGTGATGTGCCGATGATCGCTATGATATTGGCATTGAGCAACTCCCGGCGATGACTGCTCACCATCTGCAGGAGCCTGCGCCAGCTATAGGTTTGAACGTCGTCGTTTTGGACGGACATGCGGTTCTCTTTTATTGCGTTTCTATATTGGGAGAGGAGAATTTAATCATGAAGATTCTATGCTTATTTGTTATCCTACGCAGCTATATCTGAAAAAAATACCGGTATCCTCTATATGAAAGTCTTTTTTTCTCTCTTGTTCTTGTTGTGCGTCATCTCCCCACCGCTTTTTGCAAGTGATTTGAACAGCATCTACCAGCTGGCGCGCACCAATGATGCACAAATACTGGGCTCAGAAGCTTCACTGGAAGCCGCTCGCGAAGCAAAACCGATCGCTCGTTCCGGTTTGTTGCCGGAAATTTTTGTCTCAGGTGGGGGTACAGGCATCACCAGTCGGCAGCAGGACAGTTGGAACAGAACGGAAGCCGCAGTTGACTTGTCACAGCCTCTTTATGACAGGGGGGCTTACATGGGGTACAAGCAGGCGGATCATATTGTTGATCAGGCCGAGGCGCTTTATCATGGCGATGAGCAGACCTTGATCATGCGTGTCGCAGAAGCCTATTTCGGCGTGCTTGCGGCAGAAGATGATGTGACTTTCAGCAAAGCTGAAGCCCGCGCCATTCTCAAGCAACTCGACCAGGCGACACAGCGCTATGATGTCGGCTTGATTCCAATCACCGATGTGCATGAATCCCAGGCGCGCTACGATGGAGCGCGTTCCGCACTGATCCTGGCCGAGAATAATCTGCAAAATAACAGGGAGGTGCTGCGTGAAATCATCGGCAAGGATCCCGGGAAACTGGCGAAACTCAAACAAAAAATCCCTCTGATCGGTCCAAAACCGGCCAGTATCAAGCACTGGACCAGCACCGCATTGAAGAACAATCCGGATGTGATTGCTGCACAGGAGGAGGTGAGGATAGCGGAGAAGGAGGTCGAGGTTATCCGTTCCGGCCACTACCCCACGGCTGACCTGGTCGCAGGAGCTTCCACCTATAATGATTCCGGCCGCAGAGATGTTTTTATCAATAATGATGATGACGCCAGAATCGGTCTGCGATTGAATATCCCTCTCTACACGGGCGGACGCGTCACTCACAGCACCAGGCAGGCCAGGTCCAGATTGCGAGCGGCACGCTCCGGGCTGGAAGCCGCCAAACGCAGGGTAATACGAAATTCCAATGATGCCTATCGCGGCATTCTTTCCGGCATCAGCCAGGT
>DAOUQU010000127.1 GCA_030625445.1 Gammaproteobacteria bacterium | reverse complement strand
CCCCCATGGCGCGATACATCCCCTCCAGGGCGCTGTTTCCCAGTGCCGGATCGCTGGAGTGGCCGGAGTGTCCGAGAATGCGCAGGGATTTGGTTGCTATTCCCTTGTGCATGCGCACCGGCTTGAGGCTGGTCGGCTCACCAATCACCACATGACGGCCAAGATGCTGGCTGAGATCCTGCAGCGCCTTGGCGCCGCACATGCTGGTCTCTTCATCCGCCGTGGCGATGATCGTCAGCGGCTGCTTCAGGTTTGCCAGATCCAGGCCGTCAATCGCCGCCAGGATCAGCGCAAAAAAACTTTTCATGTCACACACGCCGAGACCATAATAACGGCCGCTGGATTCTGTCAGCTTGAAGGGGTCATGATTCCAGCCTCCCTCATCATAAGGGACCGTATCGGTATGACCGGCAAGGACCAATCCCTCAGGGCCGCTGCCGGCGCTGGCAATCAGATTGTATTTATCAGCACAGTCTGGAATCGGCTGAATGGTGGTGGCGAAACCGGCGGCAGTGAACCACTGCTCCAGCAACTCAATGATTGGCTCATTGCTCTGATCCCATGCCGCATTGTCGCTGCTGATCGAGGGTGTTGCTATAAGCGCTTCGAGAAGATGCCGGATAGTCATGTTGCGGATCATGTTGTTGTGTTGATAGCAGCATCATAACCAAGGAACAAGGGGTTATGCACTGATTACTTGAATCAGGGAGCAATTATTATTCCTTCGATGCTGGTTGCTGTTGTAGGATGTGGTTCGTACCTCACCACATCCTACGTTTCTGGAACCCTCAAAGGTATAAGAAAATATGCAGCTGAGTCTGGCGGAACGCTATGCACACTGGGTCATTCGATGGCGCTGGTTGATTGTCATCGGCGCCATTGCAGTGATACTGCTGATGGCCAGCGGCGGCCGCTTTTTGCATTTTGACAATGACTACCGGATCTTTTTTGGCGAGGAGAACCCGCAGCTGCTGGCGTTTGAGAATCTGCAGGACACCTACACCAAAAATGACAATGTGCTGTTGGTGCTGGCACCAAAAGATGGCAGGGTGTTCACTCCGCAGACGCTCGCGGCAGTGCTGGATATCACCGAGCGCGCCTGGCAGACTCCCTATTCACTGCGTGTCGACTCCATCACCAATTTTCAACATACCAGCGCCGTGGGTGATGATCTGACGGTGGCTGACCTGGTTGAAGGGCCGCTGCAGCTGTCGGCAGCGGATCTCGAACAGATCCAGCAGATTGCATTGGCCGAGCCGATGCTGATCAATCGCCTGATTTCGCCCCGCAGCCATGTGACAGCGCTGAATATCGTGGTTGAATTGCCCGGCGAGGATATGACCCGTGAGGTTCCCGAGGTTGTCGCCTCGGTGCGTGATCTCAAATCCTATCTCACCGCCACCTATCCGGACATCGATGTCTATCTGACCGGTCGGGTGATGATGAACAATGCCTTCCCTGAAGCCTCCCAGTGGGATATGCAGCATCTCATGCCGCTGGCTCTGCTGCTGATCATGAGTATGGTTTTTCTGCAATTGCGGGGCTTTGGCGGAACCGTGGGAACCCTGCTGGTGACACTGTTTTCCATTCTCGGCGCCATGGGGCTGGCCGGATGGATGGGGATTGCGCTGAGTCCGCCGGTGATGTCGGCGCCGGTGATTATCCTGACGTTGGGAGTGGCCGATTGTGTGCATATACTTACCAACTGGATGCAGGGCGTGCGCCACGGCGCCAATAAACAGGATGCGATGGTTGAGAGCCTGCGCATCAACCTGATGCCGGTGTTTCTCACCTCCATCACCACTGCTGTCGGCTTTTTGACGCTCAATTTCAGTGATGCTCCCCCTTTTCATGATCTCGGCAATATTTCGGTTTTCGGTGTGCTGCTTGCCTATGCGCTTTCAGTACTCTTCCTGCCGGCGTTGATGATGGTATTGCCTCTGCGCGTCAGAGCAGGCAGCAGAAGCGGCGCGCACCTGATGGAGCACTTCTCCGAGTGGGTGATTCGCAATCAGAGAAAGCTGCTTCCCGGCATGGGAATGGTTATCGTCATACTGGTTTTGCTGGCGCCGTTCAATGTAGCGAATGATATCTATGTGCACTATTTTGATGACAAGATCGAATTCCGCAGTGACACGGATTTCGCTCTGGAGAATCTCACAGGCATGTACTACATGGATTTTTCCCTTGATTCCAATGAGGAGAGTGGCATCTCCAGGCCGGAATTCATGCGCCAGGTGGAGCAATTTTCCAACTGGCTGCGGCAGCAGCCCGAGGTGATTCATGTCAGCACCATCACCGACACCTTCAAACGCCTCAATAAGAATATGCATGGCGATGATCCCGGCTGGCATAAACTCCCCGGACAGCGTGACCTGGCAGCGCAGTATCTGCTGCTGTATGAGATGTCGCTACCCTACGGCCTTGACTTGAATAACCAGATCGATATCGAGAAGCGCGCAACCAGGGTTGCAGTCACCATGAAAACCATCTCATCGGTAGCCGTACTGGATGTCGAGCAGCGTGTTCATCAGTGGATGCAAACCAATACCCCGGATCTGTTGACCTGGGGTTCCAGTCCTACGGTGATGTTTGCACATATCGGTATGAACAATATCCGCAGTATGATGATTGGCACAGCCGTGGCGCTGGTGGTGATCTCGTTTATTTTAATCATCGCACTGCGTTCACTGCGCTACGGCGTGGTGAGTCTGATCCCGAATCTGGCCCCCGCCGGAATGGCGTTTGGATTGTGGGCTCTCATCGATGGCGAAATCGGACTGTCGCTCTCAGTGGTCGCTGCAATGACCCTGGGAATCGTGGTCGATGACACGGTGCACTTCCTGAGTAAATATCTGCGTGCGCGGCGTGAGCAGGGGTTGAATGCGGCGGATGCGGTGCGCTACTCTTTCAAAACCGTGGGGGTGGCCTTGTGGATTACCTCGCTGGCGTTGATTGCAGGGTTTCTGGTGCTGTCGACATCGAGCTTTGAACTGAATGCCGGTATGGGAGTGCTGACATCGATGGTTATCGCTTTTGCGTTGCTGGCGGATTTTTTACTACTGCCACCGTTGCTGATGAGGCTGGATAGGTGGCTCAACCCGGATCAGCTATAACCAATACCACGCCAACAAAATCGTCCACAGATGCACACAGAAAAACAGCTTTCATGCTGACTATTCGTGCGAATCAAGTCAGGTTATGACATAATCCGCTGAAAGAAAATTCCCGTTAAGGGGATCTCTATTTTTTACTTCCCTAAACTACCAATTGGAAAACTCACTATGAAACGATTTTCAGTCGTGATGTGCGCTGCTGTGATGGCCGCATCATCAGGAACTCTATTTGCGGCAGATGCACTGAACAATGATCAGCTGAAAGCAAAGCTGGCTAAAATGCTTCCCCAGGCTAATATCACTGCAGTGAATGATATTGGTGTTTCCGGAATCAGGGAAGTGGATGTTAGTGGTGAAATTCTCTATATCTCCGAGGATGGCAAGCATCTCTTTCAGGGCGATATCTACAGTATTGAAAAGGAGATGGTCAATCTTACCGAGAAGCGCCGTAACGCCACCCGCAAGAAATTGATGGATGCTGTGGATGAGAAGGAGTTGATTTCGTTTGGAGATAAAGATGCCAAGCACACTGTCACGGTCTTTACAGATATCGATTGTCCCTACTGTGCAAAACTGCACAATGAGATGGATCAATACAATGCCGAGGGAATTCGTGTTCAATATCTCTTCTTCCCCAGGGCCGGCGTGAAGAGTCCATCGGGTGAGAAGGCTGTTGCTGTATGGTGTGACGATGATCAGCAGAAGGCGATGACGACTGCAAAATCCGGTGGTGATGTGGGTAAGAAAACCTGTGACAATCCGGTTCAGAAGCACTTTGATCTGGGCCAAAAAGTTGGTGTGACCGGGACTCCGGCAATTATCTCTGAGGATGGTCAACTGCTACCTGGCTATATTCCGGCCAAGCGATTGTCTAAGTACCTCGAACAGTAATACAGGATCAGCGTAGAGTCTTTTTTACCACGGACCACACGGAATAGACGGAAAATAAAAACAATTCCGTATCGTCAGTGTGTTCCGTGGTTCACTTCTTTTACTTATTCCTTCTGCGGATGATGAGAACGGGAGTAATCCTACAATTTTTCGCTTTGTGTAACCTCGGTCACAGAAGCGGTCTCATTTTTCAATTACTATCCCCTCTGTACTCAACAGGAGATAGATAATGAAAAATGTAGGTTCGATTGACCGTGTGATCCGTATTGTTGCCGGAGTAGCTATCATTGGCGCCGGCGTCTACTATCAAAGCTGGTGGGGTGCGATTGGCGCTGTGCCTCTGCTGACGGGACTGATGGGCTGGTGTCCCCCCTATGCGCTTTTTGGCTGGAATACCTGCTCTATCAAGAAGTAATAGCCATCAGGCTATTGATTAACCACGGAACACACGGACGACACGGAATTCTAATGTCATCCCGAGGGAAGTGAGGTACGAGCGACGAGGGATCTTGAGCATTAAGATCTCTCCTGCGTCGAGATGACAAGCTTATTCCTCGTTCCCATGCTCCTGCGTGGGAATGCAGACCTGGTTTCGAGTGGAACTCCGTATGCATTCCCACCGGGGACGGTGGGAATGAGAGGGTTTATTAACCATGGAATAGACGGACAACACGGAATTCTTTTGTTTTATTTTCCTTCTATTCAGTGTGTTCGGTAGTTCATTTTTTTGTTACAAAGTCTCTATCAGGGATGCCACTCCCCGCTGATCTGTGATCACTATTTTGCCGCGTGACAAGCTGACCAGACCACTGTTTTCCAGATCTTTCAATAGCCGGCTGATCACCTCGCGGCTGCTTCCCAACTCTTCGGCCACCTGTTGATGTGTGGTGCTGATTTCACCACCACTCTGCTGTTGCAGCAGCCAGGTTGCCAGACGCGCATCGAGTCGCTGGAATGCGAGTGCATTGACCAGTTCAATCACATGCTCAAGCCGTCCCGCCAGCAGTGAAAAGAGATATTCACGCCACTGTTGACTCTCATTGAGCCAGCGAGTGACATCAGCGGCGGCAACAGCGATGCCGCTGACATCGGTTTCCGCCTCGGCGATAGCGGGGAAGGGGGTTGAGTTGAGAATACAGCCGGCCGTCAGAATGCAGCTCTGTGTTTCCCTGATCTGATAGAGGGTGATGCGTCTGCCGTCAGCAGCAGGCTTGAAGACACGCACCACGCCTTGTGTGAGGATAATCAGGCTGCTGCATCGATCACCCTGTACGCAAATCCGTGCACCGGCAGGAGCAGAGATATTTTGTGTCCTGGAGGAGTGCTGCTGCAG
>DAOUQU010000075.1 GCA_030625445.1 Gammaproteobacteria bacterium | reverse complement strand
ATGCTGGTCCACGCTTCCAGCCAGAGCCCCAGTGGCACCCAGGCCGGGGTGGCGCGTGTGCTGGGGCTGCCGATGCACCAGGTTGAAGTCGACGTACAGCGGCTGGGCGGCGGCTTTGGCGGCAAGGAGAGCCAGGCTACGTACTTCGCTGCCCTGGCGGCACTGGCCGCTGCCCGGTTGCAGCAGCCGGTGCGTCTGTTGCTGCCACGCCGTGACGACATGACGGTCACCGGCAAACGCCATGCCTACCAGGCGGACTACCGGCTGGGGATAGACGTCGACGGGCGCATCCTCTGCTATGAGGTGGACTTCTATCAGGATGCCGGCGCCTACACGGATCTCTCGCTGGCGGTGCTGGAGCACAGCATGTTCCATGCTACCGGCAGTTACTGCATCCCCCATCTGCGCGCCACCGGCTGGAGTTGCCGCACCCACCATGCCCCCTCCACGGCGATGCGCGGTTTCGGCGACCCGCAGGCGGCCTACGTGCTGGAGGCCGCCATTTGTCACCTGGCTCACGCAAGCGGTATCCCGGCCGAGAGGATCCAGTCCGCCAGCCTGCTTGAGGAGGGCGATGCATTCCCCTTCGGCATGCATGCTGAACGCTGCCGCGCCCGCGTCTGCTGGGATCGCGTCAGAGAGGAGTATGCATGGGCGGAGAGAGAGGCAGCGGTGGAAACTTTCAACCACAGCCACCGCTGGCGCAAACGCGGCATCGCCTGTATGCCGATCTGCTTCGGCATCTCCTTCACTCATCTGCCACTGAACCAGGGAAGCGCCCTGCTGCACATCTACGGAGATGGCAGTGTAGGCTTCAGCACAGGTGCGGTCGAGATGGGGCAGGGAGTGAACCGCAAGCTGCGGCGCGTGGCGGCGCAGGGGCTGGGGCTGCCGCTGGAGTGGATCCGCGAGGAGAGCGCCAACACCACCCGTGCAGCAAACACCTCGCCCAGCGCCGCCAGCGTTACCGCCGATCTGAACGGCAAGGCCCTGCTCAAGGCCTGCGAGCAGCTGCGTAACCGGCTTCTGGACTCCGCTGCCAGTCACCTCGGGCTTTCACCGCCGGAACTGACCCTGCGTGATGGGCGGTTATACCAGGGTGGCAAGCTACTCACCCTGAGCTGGAAGGAGCTGGTTTCTATCACCTACGACCAGCGCCGCAGCCTCACTGCCCAGGCGCACTACTCCACACCGGAACTGAACTTCGACAGGAGATCTGAGCAGGGGCGCCCATTCGCCTACCATGTCTACGGCACCGCTATTATCGAGGTGACCCTGGACTGCCTGCGTGGCGTCTACACGGTGGGGCCGGTGCAGGTGGTGCATGACGCCGGCCACAGCCTGGACCCTGAAGTAGATTGCGGTCAGGTGGAGGGTGGCATCGTGCAGGGGATTGGCTGGCTGACGAGCGAAGAGCTGGTCTACGCCCCCGATGGCCGCCTGCTCAGCGACTCCATGGCCAACTACAAGCCGCCGGACATCCACGCCGCACCGGAGATCGCCGTCAGCTTCCTCAGCGAGGCCGATGAGCCCCGGGGACTGCTGCAGGCCAAGGCTGTGGGCGAGCCTCCCTTCCTCTACGGTATCGCCGCCTGGGCTGCATTGCAGCAGGCGATGCAGGCCTTCAACCCTGACCTGGATACGCCGATCGACGCTCCGCTCACCCCGGAGCGGGTTTTGATGGCGCTTTGCGGTTCGTCAGCGCCACTATTTGAGTACCCTGGAATGAGGGAGCAGCCGGAGTGATTACCAGGACTGCGTATCTGTCACTCGACTATCACCCGGTTTTCAAGCATCGGGAATTTCCTGCTATCATGCGCTTATCCAGTCGCTATCATCCGAGGTAAACATGACGGAAGAAACTCAGGAATTGGCAGAGAAAGTGGTTGCCACATTCAAACATAATCTCAGCGAGACTGCCCGTAAACAGATCCGGGACGCAGATTTCAACGAACTGACCCTGATGATTCGCGAAGCCATCTCGGAAGAGCTCGCCAAGGCCACGGATATGGTCGAAGAGGTTGTAAGAAAGCTGCGCTCCGAGACGGATAAACCGGAGATTGGGCTGTAATCCTCAAACCTCACCTGCGATGTGCAGGGATGTACGAGTGTCACAAGAGGGCAGGCCAGGAGTGACGCTCCTTGTATGTGACGCGCGTTGTTTTCATTCACAGCAACTAATAACTCTTGTGCTGTCTGCTGAATTGAATAATGCGGAGATCTCCATATGGAAATAGAAGCCAACCTGGTTGATATTCAGCGACGCGAGATATATCCCGCAAAAATCGGGGTGAACAATCAGCAAATCACCTCTGTCACAAGGATTGACGGGAACTGTTCCACCTATATCCTGCCCGGCTTCATTGATGCCCACATCCATATAGAGAGTTCCATGCTTCCTCCGAGCGAGTTTGCCCGTTTGGCGGTGCGACACGGCACGGTTGCAACTGTTTCGGATCCGCATGAGATCGCCAATGTTTTGGGGATAGAAGGGGTTGATTTCATGCTGGACAATGCCGGGCAAGTCAATTTCAAATTTTACTTCGGGGCGTCGCCCTGCGTGCCTGCAACGCCATTTGAGACCAGCGGCGCAACTCTGGGCGTCGGGGAAGTCACGGCACTGCTGCAGAAGCCGCAGATCAAATATCTCAGCGAAGTGATGAATTATCCGGGCGTCATCAATGAAGAGGAGGAGTTGCTCCTGAAGATCAAAGCGGCGCAGGAGTTGGGGAAACCGGTAGATGGCCATGCCCCCGGACTTCGCGGTAATGATCTTAAACATTACATCAAGGCGGGTATAACGACCGACCATGAAGCCTTCAGCTATGATGAAGGCTTGGAAAAGATCCACAATGGCATGAAAATCCTGATCCGTGAAGGCTCGGCTGCGAAGAACTTCGACGCTCTAGAGCCGCTGATCGATGATCATCATGAAATGCTGATGTTCTGCAGCGACGACCGTCATCCTGATGATCTCTATCACGAACACATCAACCGGCATGTCAAGCGCGCCCTGGAAAAAGGTCATGATCTTTTCAAAGTCCTGCAAATCGCCTGCGTCAATCCCGTCAGGCATTACAACCTGGATGTCGGGCAGTTAAGAGAAGGGGATAGCGCCGATTTCATTGAGGTGGATAATCTGCATGATTTTACAATATTGAGGACAGTGATCAATGGCGAAGTGGTTGCCCAAAACGGCGAATCAAAAATCGACCGTGCTCCGGTTTCAGCGGTCAACAACTTCCATGCTGACGAAAAAGAGGCGAAAGATTTCACATTGCCTGCATGTGAAACGGTTGAAGTGATCCAGGCCGTCGATCATGAACTCGTCACCCATGAAAAACTGGCAACTCCTGGCAACGCGCCAACCGGGAGGGTAGGTGATCCTGAGCATGACATCCTGAAAATCAGTGTCATTAACCGTTATGAAAACGCTGTGCCTGCAGTCGCTTACATCAGTGGTTTCGGCTTGAAGCAGGGCGCTATCGCATCGAGTGTTGCGCATGATTCGCACAATATCGTTGCCGTAGGATGCAGCGATGAGGCAATTGCTACTGCTGTTAACCTGCTCATCAGACAGCATGGCGGAATATGCGCCGTCAGTGAGACGGAAGAGTGGGTACTGCCTCTGGAAATTGCAGGGATCATGAGTGCAGAAGATGGCTTCAGCGTGGCCAGAGAGTATGAAAAGATTGATCGCATTGTCAAAGAGAGGTTGGGATCGACGTTAAGCGCACCCTTTATGACACTCTCATTTATGGCGCTGCTGGTGATTCCGGAGCTCAAACTCAGCGACAAGGGGCTGTTTGACGGACGGATATTTCAGTTTGTCGATGTGTGCAGGGCCAACTGATCAATACATTCATGGACAACATTTTAATAAAGTTGCCGGTCCTCTTTTTCAAGCCATAGATCAAAAAGCCGGGCAGTGGCCTCATAATCGATCTGATTGAGAGCAAGGTCGTGGTTTTGCCCACGTATCATCTCGTAAATGCGGTGATCATCAAAGCCTCCTCTGGCTGCATCGTGTTCAGTTGCACCGTAATAGACAACGGCTATCCTGGCCCAGTAGATCGCTCCCAAACACATTGGACAGGGCATACAGCTGGTGTAGAGTTCGCACTCCGAGAGATCAAAAGTCTTCAGCTTCAGGGAGGCGTCTCGAATAACATTCATTTCAGCGTGAGCCGTCGGGTCATTGCTGTGTAACACCATATTGTGCCCGCTGGCAATGATTTCATCATCTTTTACGATCACGGCGCCAAATGGCCCTCCATCATTGGCGAGTATCCCTTCTACAGCTTCATTGTAGGCAACTTGCATCCATCGGTTCATCATCGTATTGGCATCGTATTGGCAACGTATTGGGATGAAAAGCCAATGATACAGCTATTCATCTGTTGAAAATTGCGAGATTATGATGAAATTTCGTATAGGAAAGCTCTGGTCAAGTCGCTTCGCGCCTCGACCAGAGCATTCCTGCAAGTTAGCCTACGGGGGAAGAGGTCAAACCTTGTAGCAAGCTCGCGAATGAGGCGATGGCAAAATCGCTTCAAATCCAACTCAACTATGGCCATTCGCTCATAGCATTGATTTGATGAGGAGATTGCTTAAACTGAAACAACCATCATAAACAAGCCCCGCCATCGAGCGGGGCTTTATCATGCTAGCCAGTATATTTGGTATTGCTATTGCGAATCATACGCATTATCATGCTGCGGTGTAATGAGGAAGGCTTCCCGGCAGTTTGAGTTTGGGCAGCTATTTATTTCAAATAGAGGAACAAATAATGCTGCGAATTTATCTTTTTATCCTGACACTTTGTTTGGTGACGGTCTGGCAGCCTGTGATGGCAAGTGAGAGTCTCGACTACTCCATAGCTCGGGGCGGTAAGCTCTATGACAAGTGGTTCAAGGTAAACTCATACAGCACGCCAAAACTGGCGAATCCAGCTTATCCTGACAGAGGTGCGTACAAGAATAAAAAAGGGGCTGATTGGCGCTGCAAGGAATGCCATGGCTGGGATTATCGAGGCGATGGTGGTGCCTACAGTACGGGCAAGCACTTTACTGGCATCGTAGGAATCTTCCAGGCCGATACAATTAGCGAAGCACAGCTTGCTTCCATACTTCGAGGGCAACAGCACGGCTACACAACAGAGATGCTCGCCGATAAGGATTTGATTGATCTCACCAATTTCATTCGCACAGGCATGGTAGAGATGGATAACTACATCAACCGAAAAACAAAAATGGTCACAGGTGATGTCAGCAAGGGTGTGAATTATTATCAGACAATCTGCGCCGGATGCCATGGTCTGGACGGCAAGGAAGAGGATGATGTGCCCCCGCTGGGAAAACTCTCAAATAAGAATCCCTGGGAAACCATGCACAAAATCCTCAATGGCCAACCCGGAGCCGATATGCCGGCAATGCGAGCCCTGGATATGCAAATCTCGGTCGATATTCTCGCCTATTTACAAACACTGCCAAAAGAGTGAGCAACGATAATTTTCCAGGGTGAAGCCAGGTTATAGCGATTATGTGCAGCTACACATAATGCTTCATGCAGCAATTCTAAATGTAAAGAGATACTCACCACGAAGCACACGAAGAGCACGAAGAGCACGAAGACATTTTTTATCAGGTTGATTCTTCGTGGTCTTCGTGGTCTTCGTGGTAAAAGTCTTTTAAAATGTTGACACTCTATCTGAGTAGAGACAGGTGTATTCTAGTAGTCCAAACATAGTTGTTTAATATTCAGGAGAAGAAAGATGTCCGATAAACCACAAAAATTATTCATCATGGTGACTCACGGTCCCGAGAATCCGGAGCTTGCCACTATTCCATTTGTCATGGCTACTGCGGCGCAAGCATCGGATGTAGAAGTCGTCATGGGATTTCAGGGTAATGGCAGTATGCTGACAATTAAATGTATGGCTGACCATGTTTTCGCTCAGGGCTTCCCGAAGCTCAGTGAACTGATAGAGACTTATCTGGAAGCCGGTGGAAAGCTGTATGTTTGTGGTCCCTGCGTGGGATCACGCCAGGTTAACGAAGGCGAACTCCTGGGAGGTGCAACCATTGTGGGTGCGGCAACCTTCGTTTCAGAAAGTTTAAGTGCCACCCAGTCGCTCATTTACTGAGGAAGGCTTAATACAATATACAATCAGTGATTCCGATGCCACACGGATGTGCTGATTGCTGACCCACTGATTTTTTATCCGGCAGGAGTGACGGGGAGTGAGCGCGATAAATAGAAGCTTGAGAAGGAGGAGTAGGAAGTTCGTTGGGGACGTTGTTGTACATACGCCGATCCTGAAGTTGACGCTTCTGTTGGTTGTCTTATGGCTGCTTTTCGCAGCCGCTCTCTATTTTGCCGAACGTGGAGCGGACGGCACAACGATAACCTCCTACGGAAGGGCCTTGTATTGGGGTATAGCGGCTTTTTCTACTGCTGGCATCGCCGATATGCCGATAAACGGCATATCGGAAATCATTGGCGCCATATGGATCATTCTCGGATCTTTGCTCTTCTTCGGTGCAATCGTGGCTACGGTCACCGCTTATTTTATGCGTCCTTTACAACGCCCGTCAAAGCAAATTATAGACACTATCGAATACAATCTTGAACAACTTGATGATTTGTCCATGGAAGAGTTGGAGTTGCTCAAAGAGACAACAGATGCTTTCATAGAGCACGTGGAACGCTTGAAAGCGGCAAAAGAGAGCGGCATAAATTCCAGGAATGACGGTGATGATGACGAATAGAGAGTATGAGAGCTAAAACATCGGCGGCAATTGCCTCTGAATCACCCCACACCGTCAGTGTCGGCGCACAAATTGCCGGGATGGGCGGTAATGCCATCGACATCGCAGTGGGGAGCGCTTTGGCCGCGACGGTCTCGGAGGCATTGATGTGCTCACTGGGAGGATCGGCATTCATTTGCATAAAAATTCCCGGACAACCCCCGGAGTTGATTGATGGCGCCGATGGTATGCCCTATATCCCTGAAGAGGATTTGCACAGAAAGGAGAGAGCCTGGAATGCGGTTCATCTCGCCTATGGTGATGGTATCAGCGTCAATGTAGGCCATGCCTCGGTTGCCGTGCCGGGAATGCTGCGCGCTCTTGAGTTGGCGTGGAAGCGGCATGGATCTTTACCCTGGAAAGAGATTGTTACGCCCGCTGTGGAGTTGGCCCGCTCGGGCACAAAAGCCAATGAGACTCTTGTGAAATGGTTGGCTATTGCTGGAAAAGCCGTGTTTTTCTCACAAAAAGAGAGTCGTGAATGTTTTTTCCCCGATGGCGAGAATCCTTTGCAACAGGGAGAATTTTACAAGGCCCCACACCTTGACGCCTCGCTGGAGCTCATTGCT